>JAZRBQ010000065.1:0-8240 GCA_045635145.1 Acutalibacteraceae bacterium
GGCCACGCCAACCTCGGCACAACCCAAATTTACACCCACGTGTCTGACAAACAGATTAAAAATGCGGTGGATAAAAACCCACTAAGTAATGTTAAAAATAAAAAATAACGGGCGGTTTTAAACCGCCCTATTTTTATACAATCTAAATTTAAAGCAACAAAAAATCCCGCCGAAGCGGGATTTTTTAGAAAATAATTAGGGGTTAACCTGCGTAGAATACCAATAGAACGTACCTGTGCTATCAATCTTAGCAAGATTTTGTGCTAATTCATCGTCACTATCAGCTTTTCTGTTAGCGCTACTTTCGTTGTAAGTTGTATCAGAATCAACTAAATAGCCTGTCGAAATATAGGGATAATTACGTACGTAATAGTTGTAATAATATTTGTTATCGCTTAACTCACTTGTTTTTCCATGATCAGTTGGATTAGCTGTTAAGTCAGTAATAAAGCCAAACTTATAGAACGGACCCTGATATTGAGAATCTTGTTTATTTCCAAGATTATAGTTCTTGATAGTGAAAATTTCCATACCGGGAGTGTCAATAAGGTTATCAGTGAAGTCGATATCAATATATTCGTCAGCTCGAAGGTCCATACGAAGTACACCTTGAATACCACGAATCTTATCGGATTCACGAGTACCCCAACCAAACGAAGTGAAACGGAAAATATTATTAGAAATATCTACGTTCTTAAGGATGGTTTCTTCCGGAGTAGCATCATCGAAATATTCAACATCACAGTTGTTGTATTCGAAAATGTTATTGGTAATTGCAAAACCATCATAGTCACCGGTACTGTCACCGTCACCTTGTGGGCTCACAGCAGAGTCGAAGGTGTGGTAAATCCAGTTATGGTCAATTATAAAGTCGTTACTATTTTCCCAAGTTTCAACACCGTTACCATAACGTAAACCGTACTTCTTATCGTATTTATCAGAATAACCGAATTCTGCGAAAGTTTCAACCGGGTGTAACATACCGCCGCTGTAGCTAATTTCACAGTTTTGGATAGTGTTACGTGGGCAGTTAAACGCACCACGAAGACCGCCACCACCAAAGCCGTAGAAATTGATATTATCAACAACAATATCACTAGCACCGATATTAATATAACCACCATAGAGACAGCGTGTCATATAAATCTGATTATATTTCTTGTCGGGGGCTTTATCTTCACAATAGAGATAAAGTAATCCATTTTCAACATCGGTTGCGTATTGACCTTCTTTATAAAGGGTGTGTAAATCTTCAGCAAAGAACTTACGAGTACCTATTTTTGCGCCCTTGTTAAAGATTACGTTAAGAACTGCGTTATCGCGGTTGTTATCGTACTGTGTAATATCATTTACATCACAGTAGTAGATATCTTTACCATCAACTTTTGTCCACAGACTTTTGCCATCGGCATCAGCAGAAGCGTAATTTTTAGCCGAAGCATTAAGAACCGGCTTTTCACCCGTACCGTATGCACCATAAAGTACACCTGTTTGAGCGAAGAAAGCAGCGTAACTTGCTGGAACCTGGTCGGCAAGACAAACAACCTGCATTTGCTTAATGTCTAAGAATTCATTACCACGCTTAAACAATACAGCATCGGTTACTGAATCGTCACCATCATTCGGTGTTTCAGTACCATTTATAATTTTGAATGGGTCATTTCTAACAGTTACCCAGTTTGCATTAGCATCAGTACCTACATTTTCACTACCAATCAACTGAGCGGAATCGCCATATAATTGGAATTGACGGAAGGTCCATGGGTTTTCTTGAGTGCCGGTTGATAACTTATGATAATCATAACCACTGATTGTATAAGAATCTGAAGTTACTAAATTAACAAGCGCGCCTGTTAAAGAAAGTTCACCCGAATATACTATATGGAATTTAACATATACTGGTGCAAAATCTAAATAGCCTTTATCTACTTGCTGTGATTTAAACTGCAGGTTTGCACTATTATTCAAATAAGTATAATCCATTATCAAAGTCTGGTTATTTTGAGCAGCCAAACTTTCTGTTCTACCGAGGTAATTGAAATCTTCATCATAAAGGAAGCACTGGATTTGTTTAGAGCCACTAATTCCTAATTTAAAGTCTTCATCAAGATTTAAGAAATATTTGGAACGGACATACTTATTGTTTAGCTCATAACGACTAAATTTATCAATCCTGCCAGATTCAAGCCAATATCCTACTGTAGAATCATCCCATTTTTCACTTGGCTTAAACGTCACATCCTCCGGCTCTGTTGCTTCTGAAGATACATAGTAAACATTACCCTTTATTTCTCGGCCTGCAAGATAACTAACTTCGGAATCCGTTTGACTAAGGTCGGGATAATACCATTTTTTTCCGTCCCTTTCTACAATACCGCTACCTTCACCTGTAACGCCCATATTAACGATATCATTACGAAGCTCGTCGGCAGCATCTTCTCTTTGACCAACCAAACGGAAAGAATCGCCTGCGCCGTGTAAAAGCTCTTTACGTACTTCGGATTCGTCAAAGGTGGTTATATAACCGTTATAGTCACGGTCGGCAGCATTAAAGTTGATACGAGCATTTGCGCCGCCCATATATTCGTAAACGCGAACAAGGTCACGCACGTCGAAATAGCTATCGTAATTGATATCGTTTAACTCGCCCATATCACCGCCGCGGAAACGTTCGGTAGAGAACCAAACGTTATCAAAGTCAGCTTCGCAGAAACGGTCGTCAGCTCCGCCATAATTCTTTTTAACGTTACCGTCAACACCAAAACCAAACTTGTCGCCGCCGAAGTTTTCAGCTTCTAAATCCTTAAAGGTTTCGTCAACAACCAAACGGTTTGTTGTAACGTCAAGTAAAAGAATTCTTACATAAGCGATAGTTTTTTCTTCGCCGTTAATAACTTCTGTACCACCATCAACAACACTCATACCCAAGCGATAGATATGGTCTTCGTTAATATTAATTGCATTGCCTTCGTCATACGATTCGGGGAAACGGTTATAGTGCATATAAGAAGTAAGATGTGCAACATCAAAGTCACAAGAAGCCATTAAATAACGCTTTTCATAACCTTTAAAATCATTAAATGCCTTCTTCTGTTCTTCAGTAGCGCCGTCATTATTAGCAATATTTTGCAATCTCGCATATTCGTCTTTATAAGCTTGAATTGTATCGAACTTTGCTTTATAAGTATTGCCACTATAAAGTACAACCTTATAATCCGCGTTAGAGCCGGGACGTCCTGCTTCATTTGGTCTGGTTGTATCATTACCGTCACCGTCACCGTCACGCTTGGTAAGAATTACACGATTACGCGCAATCTTTAATTCGTAAGCTTGCTTATCAGTTAAATCTAATCTCGCAAACAAAGAAACACCTGCGCCATTATCGCGGATATTGCCATTAGTCTTAGTATCAGTAAGAGCAGTACTTCTAGAATTGGAGCTAACAATGCGGCTGCCCTTAAAATCTACACTAATGAACTGCTCACTTGAGGAGATGTTTTTGTTTGTAAAAATCGATGTAGTACCATTATTACTAATTAGATAGCCTGTACTTGTGATATGAATCTTTTCGTTTTCATATTTCCAAGTGCCGTAATTCTGCACATCTTCATCAGTATAAGGTACAAGACCATTCGCACTCCAAGATTCTTCAATTTCCGCAGTACTCATACCCTTAAAGTCTTCAAAGTAGTCTGTAGTTGTCAAGGTCCATTTGCCTGTGTTATTTAAGGTGAGTACATCATCCACAGATGTAATTACAGTTTTATCATCATGTGTTGCTGTAATAATAAACTCGGTGTTGCTTGTGTAAGTACCTGGGGTTTCGGTACAGTCAATACAGCCTGTGTTATAACTCTTATCAATGATATAGTAAGTCGCATCACTAGTAGAACCATTAAGTGTAGTATTGTTAAGAGTGACTTTTGCATTTTCTTGACGGATAAGCTGTGTTACACTTGTTGCATCTATATTAACCGTTTTAGCACGCTTAACATTAATATTTAAGTCACCGCCGAAAGTTGCAGTTGCATTTACGGTAGGTGTGCTTTGGCTGTTGTTTATAACAAGATTAAGGTCGTAATCTGTACCATATGCTGCATTTCCTACAGCAGAGCCTAAAGTAACAGTACCGCTGTATTGCGCAGCAATATCAACAACTTGGCTGCCGTCAAGCACAATACCTTCACTATTTTTCTTTTGTTCAAATGTTCCACCAGAAGTTGTACCTGTGCAAATATTTGTGAAATCAATAATTTCGCAGGTTTCGGTTATTGTGCAATCATTACCGTTAAGGTAAAGCTTGCCATTTTCCGATTCACAATCAAGTTTAACACTATCAAAGGTCATTGAACCCTTTAATTGCGTACCCGACGGAATATTAACAACTACATCGTTATTATCCGACCAAACGATAACTTCAAAATTGTGGTTTTCAGTGATAGTATTCCAATTACCATAATCTATTGATGTTACGTTAGATAAATCAATATAAACTTGTTTATATAATTCTTGAGTATCGGTTGACTCTTTACTAATTGCTTGTTCTATAAGACCTGCGATAGTATCAGTAGTAGCGCCATTTTCACCATCCGGCTTTGGTACGTATGTTACTACTGAATATTCACCTTCGTACTTAAGGGTGTAAATACCTGCGCCCAAAACAGCCAAGTTGATTTGACCATTGCGGCTTTCAGCAACCTGTTGGTCGCCCTTATAAACATAAACTTTTTTGTTACCCTTTACGGTGTAAATACCCTTATAACCTGTAAATTGGATGTTATCCCTTTCATTTTCAGGAAGTCGGTTATTAACAATCCAAACACTACTTGCGTTATCAAGCGCCACTTGGTTGTCAATTTCTGCATTTGTATTATTAAGCACCTGCAAGAAACCGCCAAGACCGAAACGCACATTGTTAGTGTTTTTGAAAGTGATACTCGATGCTGCATCGATAATCATATCGATACCTGCGTTGTAAACAGTCGAAGAGTCCTCGTCCTTGGGTCCTAAATAGAATATGGGGTTGCCTTTCGCATTATCATAATGCACGTGCATATCGCCATACACCATGCTGGGACCATTATAGTTAGAAAGATAAATTTCCTTTACTTTAGCCTTAATTTCAGCCTGAATTGTATTCTTATATACATTAGACTTATTCTCTTCTGATTTATAGTTACCAAAAGAAATTATAGGCCAAGAATTACTTCCATCATCGCCATACACAATATTAACATTTTCTTCTAACGAAACGTTGTTATTTTTAAAGAAGAGCATGTCATACTGAACGGCCATTTTGAGTGTGATATTTTTAATTTCAACATCGCCACCCATATGGATGTTTTTGTTTATGCTTTTTTCATTAGCGTAAACTACGCCGCCATCAGCCACACCGTCACCATCAATGTCACCGTTGATAACAAGCTTAAAGGCGTGTGATGTTATCTGACTGTCGGCAGCATTATCTGCAACCCAAGGAATATTACCGGTCACATTAAGTATAACTGTGTCGTTTTTGCCGTATTCTCGTGAAAGCGCGTAATCAACAGCCGCTTCAATAGTAGGATAATCGGTAGGTACATTTAATTCAAGATCTTCCTTACCTTCTTCTACCACTTCTTTTGCAAGAATAGCAATATCGCCTTCATCAATTAAGAAAATGTCCTCATGTTCAATAGTTGTAGTTGTGGCAACATCAGGGTTCTTACGGAAATATGCTTGGAAATAGGTAGGTTCTACACCATTAACTGTAAACTGGTCAATCATAGTTGTGGTTGAATACGCGGTATTCACCCAATCAGTTGTAGCGCCTATATAGTTGCCCACGGCGTCATAAACATAAACCCACATTTGATATTCGTTTGAAACCTTGATACCTTGGTAACTAGCAATTGGAAGCATATCAACCATACGAATATATTCATGTGAACAGGTGTATTCGCCATTTTCTTGTTTACAAGTTGTTGAATCGGCAACCTCATTACCGTCAGAGCTTAATGCACCAGGCTCAAACTTAGCAAAATATTCCTGTGAATTATCTTCGCCTTTTACAACGAAGAAACCGGAAGTTTGCAATCTATTACCATCAGCTACATCCGTCTTAAAATCAGGTTTAAATCTAACAACGTGTTTGCCCATTGTTAAGTTTTCGGCTAAAAATAAAGTTTTAACGTCATCACGCTTAATGGTAGTCCATTCATTAGCATCATCAATTTTTACTAATATGTTTTGAACTTCATCGCGTTGTTCGATGATTGCAAGCGCTGTACCTGTGAATTCAATAACAAATACATCGTTTTCTGTTTTGGAACCAAAACCTGTCTTAAAGAATTTTGTGCCTGTTTCATATTTATCGGCATCTAAATCATAACCGTCCTCGGGGGCAAAATAGAAACCGCTACCACCTAATTCCACTGAACGATTAAGCAATTCTTGACTTGGTGCAATATATTCAATATCATCCGGATTAATTAAAGTTTCGCTCAATTGTGCGGGTTGTGTATGGTTTGCAACGGTGGTTACGCCGGCATTTGCTGTCTTTTGGGATTCAAAATATGCATTCACGCAATCAGCATATATTTTATGACCCTTTTCATTAGGATGCACAATATCATCTACAGAAACTTCATCCCAACCGGCCGATGTCTTACTTGACAATTGTGCTTCTAAAGCAAGACCAACATAAATTGAAGGAACAGAATAATGTTCAGAAACTTTATCGTGGTATTTTGCAAAATCATGCAAACCTTCATTGCCGTCTTTAACTATATTTTCATCAGTAATTAAAACAGTTACTATATCACAATCGGGATATTCTTCTCTTATACCACGAATAATTGATTCGTACTGCATTTTTGCAGCAGCCTCATCAATGGAGTTTCTATTATTATGGTCATATAAGTCGTTAACAGAAAACTCAAGAAATACTAAATGAGGTTGCAAAGGTAAAACTTCAGGTCCTAAACGATAAGCACCAAACAAAGAACCGGTTTCACCATAAGCCGCATTAATGCTGTTAATAGTATCACCGTTGCTATTATCTTCAAGCCACTTTGTAGTAAGTGCACGCCAAGATTTTTCTTCAAGTTCTTCTGCAGATATATCTGCACCAACTGTTACAGAACCACCCATATAAACAACGTTTAATGTGTCAGCAGTACCATTGTTAAACTTAGCAAAGGTGTTCTTTAAACCATTACCACGGTCCTCGTAATATTGAGAATAATCAGGAGTTGAATTTACTGACTTGAGAGTTAAACCCGAATAAGTTTCAGGAGAAATATTAGCACCGGTAGATTCCTTGATAGCCATCTTAAAATACACGGCACTCGAAAATCCTTTTGCCAAAGTAGATATTTCACGTTCGCCAGATAGCCAGCCACCATCCGATGTATAACTTCCTATCCAAACACCTTCAGCATTATAAAAATGATACCACGCTGCAAATCCATCGCCGGGGTTTACAGTAGTATATTCTGAAATCGGAATCAAATATCTTGTATATACGCGTATGTTTGATACATTAACATAACCACTATTACCAGCATCCGGCGCACCTTGAGCCATCTCAGGATCTGTTAATTCAGAATTATGAACCTTCATTTTTACTGTTAATGCATCACCCAAACTATCCGCCGAGAAATTTGTACCCGCATCATTCTTAACAACTATTTTAAAATATTTCGAGTTACTTTTAGAAGCTAAGATTTGTGAAATGTTGAGTGAAGATTGCCAACCAGAATCATACCCTGTATGAGTGCCAGAAGCACTAGAATTGGCCGTATATGAATGTACAGCCAATTTATATCCGCTCGCAATAGAAATGCTTACACAATCATCAATCGATAAATAATTCGATGTGCGTATACGAGCAGAATTAGTTGAAATAAATCCGGAAGTGGTTTGAGAAAGTGTACCACTTTCCATTGTCGGATGAACATCAACCAAAACATAAGATTCATCTGCTGCATCTGTTACAAACCAATTACCATGGGCGCAGGTTGTAACCAATACTGCCAATACTAACAGCAGGCTCAAAATTTTGTAGATTTTCTTTTTCATAAAATCTCCCTTTCCAAAACAAAATTTCATATTACAAAATCAAGTTAAATTGATGAATTTCCCTATCGAAATTTTGTGAATTTATGAATTATATTTTCTGTTTTAACTCCCAGTATTCCGTTTGTGCTGCCCGTCATACCGATATCCGTAATATATCCCGTGCCGCAGGGGAGCACCTG
>JAZRBQ010000066.1:0-9390 GCA_045635145.1 Acutalibacteraceae bacterium
TCAATAGCGTTTTTAAGATTTTGCACGGTTTTATCGCCTGTGCGTTCTAAAGAAGCAACCTTTTGATAATCCAATGTATATAAATCGACAATATTTTCAATTAAACCCGCATTTAATAACTGCTCCAAAACGGCAGGCCCCAAGCCTTCAATATCCATTGCATCGCGTGATGTAAAGTGTATTAAATGGCGTAGAATTTGAGCGGGACACTCGGCGTTAGTACATCTAAGAACTGCCTCGCCTTCTTCTTTGAAGACGGGCGAATTACAAGACGGACATACATCCGGAATTTTATATACCGCAACTTCGGGGTTATGATATTTAACCGACAAAACTTCGGGTATAATATCCCCCGCTTTTCTAACCACAATGGTGTCGCCAATAGCGATACCCTTTAAATTTATAAAATCTTGGTTATGAAGTGTGGCACGGCTTACAGTAGTACCCGCAAGCTGAATAGGGTCAAAAATAGCGGTAGGTGTTAATGCACCCGTTCTACCGACGCCTATTTCGATTTCTTTTAAAACGGTTTCCTTTTCTTCGGGCGGATATTTAAAAGCAACCGCCCATTTAGGAAATTTTGAAGTACTGCCCACAGTTTCACGGTAAGCAAGATTATCGGCTTTTACAACTGCGCCGTCAATGTCATAGGGCAAACTTCCGCGTGAATTGCCAATACGCTCAATTTCCAAAATAGCATCTTCAATATTTTCACATTTTTTATAGGTTGGCAAGGTATTAAACCCTAATTCTTTTAGAAAATCCAGTGTTTCAATGTGAGACGAAAAATCCTTACCTACAACGCGCTGAATATTAAAAACAAATATATCGAGTTCGCGTTCGGCAGTAATTTTCGGATTCTTTTGTCTAAGTGACCCTGCCGCTGCATTGCGGGGATTTTTAGCAGGTGCTTCGCCCAAAAGTTCCTGCCTTTCAACAAGCTTTAAAAAGCTTGATTTCGGCATATACACTTCTCCACGTACTTCTAATTCACCCATAAAATTAATAGCTTTAGGAATACTTTTTATTTGCAACAAATTCGCGGTAACGTCTTCGCCTACTTCACCGTCACCACGGGTAGAACCACGGAAAAATAAGCCGTCGCGATATTCAAGTGCTACCGACAAACCATCAATTTTAGGTTCAACCGAAAAGGCGGTTTTTGTTGTATCAATTTTTTCACCGAAGGTACGTAATTCTTGAAAATTGAATACATCCTGCAAGCTTTCCATTTTAACGGTATGAGTAACCGAAGTAAAAAGCTTTGAAGCCGCACCGCCAACCATTTGTGTCGGGGAATCTTCCTTTAAAAATTGGGGATATTCAGCTTCCAAATCCTCAAGCTCACGAAGCATAGCGTCATACTCAAAATCTGGGATTTCGGGCGCATCTTCGATATAATACTTACGGTTGTGATATTTCAAGGTATCGCTTAAATATTCAATTCTCTCTTGTGCTTTTTTAATATCCATATTACTCTCCCATTGCACCATAGTCGTTTATAAGACCTGCGGTGTTATCGGTTTCTTCTTCAATAACGTTTGTAAAGCCTTCGGGTATATCGCCAACAATAACAGTTTGCGCCGCTATTGCCGAAGTATTTACACTAATTGTTTTTTTATAACCTGCAACAACCAGGTTTCCGCAAATTTTAATTTTTATAATTATGTTATGTAAAACCTGATTTATGCCTCTACTTTGAAATTCTTGCCCAAAATCCACAAAAGTTGTTGTAGTAATTTGCATTTTAAAATTAATATCCGGCCCTAAGCCTGCCGTATATGTATTACCCAAAAATGTACCAATAGGTATTGCAACCTTATATCTTTCCCTTTGGGCAATAATATTTGATATTTCATTTGCAACGTAACTTTTAAGGTAGTTGATTTTGTAGGTATCAATCTCTAGGCTTATAATTTTACCCGAAGAGTTTTTAGACAAAACTGCGATATCATCATAAGAAAAGTTTTCATTTTGCAATATATTAATAACCGCTTCGTTTGCAGAATCAAGCATTACCGTTTCTGCCACACTCTCGGCATAACGAATAATCACAGGTTGCATTTTATAATATAAACAACTAAATAAAATTGAAATTATAAGCAAAAAACACAGCCAAGCATACAAGGTACGCTTAATTGGAATTTTATTAAATTTCAAAGAACACACCTCCCTCGCAATACATTTTACGAAAAAAGTGTGAATATGTTAAAATAAGCACCCTGCAAAAGCAAGGTGCTTATGGTGCGGGTGACAGGACTTGAACCTGCACGCGTAAGCGCTAGCTCCTAAGGCTAGTGCGTCTGCCAATTCCGCCACACCCGCATAACATCTTTATTTTACTTTAAATCTTAAAGAAAGTCAAGTAATAATTAGCCGAAGAATTATAAAAAATTCTTCGGCCATTAAGGTTATTTATTTATTCTTGCCTCAATATAAAAGCGCTTATCGGCAGCGTGGCCCATTGAGAAGGTTTTACGCGGAAGTGAGCCGTCAAGCTTTATTGCGGGGAATAGTTCACTCTTTTGCATACCTTCGAAAATAAAGCCGAATGTATTTTCGGTATTAGACAAAGAACAAACCACTTCTTCGCCGTGGATATAGTCAATCTTAGCAGATGTATTTTTCTTTAAATAATCGTCAAGATATGTTTGCAAAGTAGCAACCGCAAGCTTACCTGTTCCCTTTACCGAAATTTCTCGGGTTTCGTTACCGAATACGCAGGTAAACTTTTGTGCATCGGCGCCATTGTATTCTCCACCTAAAGTTGTAACAAAATCATTCAACAGCTCTTGAGGATTTACACCAAACACAACGCGGTAAATAGGCTCAAATTCTAAGGAATAGTCGTGAATATTAACCACTTCTACCATAGCATATCTCGAGTTGTTTTCTTTGTCCGCGTTATAACACTCCTTAGCGGTAGCTAACGAATGGTTGCCGTCGCCAACTGCAAAAAGGAACTTATCTTCGCTATTTTCTACCAATTTAGAAAGTGTATCTTGAACTAAAGCAATTGTATCCTTATCAAGAGCATATCCCTTAATATGACCGCTGTTTTGCATTAAATCAAAATCATAAATCTTGGTAAAATCAGCAGTTTTTTCTGTCAACGGCTCGATAACAGTTTCGTTCGGGTCATCGATAAGAAGCATAATGTGGGGCATTTCGAGTGCTGCGCCCTTTCTTATCATAACACGGGGCGGAATTCTTTCCAAAACAGTCGCTTCGGTAGCACGAATCAAAGAAGAAGAATTCTTTTCGTAAGAATATTCATCCAAATCAATAAGACCAACAATACCCTTACGGATTTTACCGCCAGTAACCTCACGTTCAAGGTAAATCATAGTGTTTGATAATGTATCAAACACGCCGTTTTCTATGTATTCATTCATAGTTTTATTAATTTTTTCAATGCGTGCAGAGTTATCGTCCTGCAAATATGCTTCGGGTAAAATAATGTTATATGCCGAAGGTGCATCGCCAACATATTTTTCCACATCTTGCCAATAAGACGGCTCGGAAGTATATTGGTCGCAAGCTACAACCGCCCATTTTTCAAAATCAGATTTTGGTAGTAAAATATCGCAAGGATAAAAATATTTATTCATAATATCACCATAAGATTAGCTGTCACACAAGTGACAGCCATTATTTTATTTATATTTAGAAACCTCAACCTCGGTTACAGCATCCTTTTCTAAATCAACATATAATCTAATTTTATTTCGACGGTCTCGCTTGTGTAAGAAATAGTCGAAATAATAGGTATTTTCGGTTTTCTTATAAAAATGCGACGGTGTGCCTAATATCGAAACAACATCGGTAATTACTGCAGTATTTGTAACCCCGTTAACGTTGAATTCATCATAATTTTCGGTCTTTTTAAGAAAATTATTATCAAAACCTAATTTTACAATATCACATGTATTAAGTCTTACCGACGAATTAGAGGAATTATAAAACAAAGCGGTAATTTTAGCTCCGTCTTCATTCTTAAATTTAAGCTCAACTGTTTCTTTAGCATAAATTAAAGAATTTTCGTCATAATCGCTACCCTTTACAAGCTTCCAGCCGCCAAGGGCAAGTTCTTCCATAGTGGTTGGTAATGAAAAATCAGTACCAGCAAAGTTGACCTTGATTTCATATTTTTTGCCCAAATAAATATCAGAATAATTTTCCTCATCAAATTTTCTTATATCAAAATACTTGGGCATTTTATTGTCAAGCGAAGAAACTTCAGGCAAATTTGAATCCTTTGTTTCTTGAGTGCTTACTAGGTCACTTTCCACGCCGTAATTTTTATCAGCAGCTGAACAACCACACATAGTAACCAATAATAAGAACGCCAAAGAGAGCGATAATAATTTATAAAATTTCATAATTTATCTCCGTTGAGTTGATAATATAATTTTATTTGAAAGAAGAGAAAAAGTCAATAAATATTGCTAATCTTCAATACACAGCTGTAAAAATGACTTCAACTCTAAAATAAGTGGCTCAGTATCAAGTAAAAAGCTTGTACCGTGACCTGCTTCGGCTGATAAAAATATTCGACAGTTATCCCCACAGTTTTTAAAGGCTGATTTACTCATCTCACACGGAACAAATGTATCCTTTTCGCCGTGAATAAACATAATTGGTAGATTAGTTTGTTTTACAGAATCGAGTGTTGAGATATTTGTAATCGAAAATTTACCTAACGTGCGACACGCTAAATTCAAAAAAGGAATTAACGGCTTTGCATTGATTTTGTATGCGTCCATACCAACCTTTGTGATAATATCCACAGGTGAAGTAAAACCACAGTCGGCAATAACTCCTTTAACATTTTTTGGAAGCGGAAATCTTAATGATAACAAAACGGTTGTAGCCCCCATAGAAATACCGCTTATAATCACCTGCTTTGGCAAAAATTCATTATTCAAAAATTCAAGCCAAGATAAAACGTCACGGCTTTCATTAACACCAAAGGTTATATACTTGCCCTCGCTTCTACCGTGAGCGCGTTGGTCAACAAGCAAAATATTAAATCCCATTTGATAATACATCTCAACCGCGCAGGAGAAATCATGCGCCGCAGAAGAACGGTAACCGTGAAAGAGCAAAATTGTACAGGTGCTATTATTATCATAATAACGCGCCGCCAATTTTAAACCGTCAAACGATGTGGTATGACACCATTCGTGTGGTTGGTTTTTTATAAATTCATAACCCTTGCTTATAACGTCGGAATAAGGTTTTAACTCTTTTCCTAGGTTTTCATCCATATCAGCAGCCGAAACCGAAAATTTTCTTGCAAAAGCAAGATTAAAGAAATACAAAACAAGACCAATAATTGCAATAATCAAAACTATGGGAATTATAATTAAAAAGTACAAAACATCACCAAATACTATCTGATTTTCTTAAAAACAGCAGCAGTTCTTGCAGGTACATAACACTTAAAGCCGCAAGAATCATCTTCAGCCTTAGTTACTTTATACTTATATTCGGTATCAATACGTGATTGACCACCAAAAGTACCGTCATCACTAGATAAAACCACTTTATAAGTACCTTCTTTTGCCACCGGAACGTAACAACCGTCAAAAGAATTTGTGGGGTTAAAGTTGTAAACAAAGACATAATTGCCTTTAGTATAACTAATTGTCTTATTATCGTGATGAATGAAGATATTTTCCGGCTTAACCTTTAATAGTTTTGCCGTTTTAAGTAAATTTATCATTGCTTTATCAAATCGGTCGAGTTCACAATAACGCAAGTTTTCATTGTCAACCAAACTCCATTGACGACGACAATAATGATAACTCCAGCCGTTGCCTTCGCGTGGGAAGTCAATCCATTCGGGATGGCCAAATTCGTTGCCCATAAAATTAAGATAACCCTCACCCGAAAGCGAAGCAGTAATTAGTCTTATCATTTTGTGAAGTGCAATACCGCGGTCGATAATATCACTACCGCCGAATTTTTGCATTGAAGTGTACATTTCAGCATCGCACAAACGGAAGATAATTGTTTTGTCGCCAACTAATGCTTGGTCGTGTGATTCACAATAACCGATATTTTTTTCCTGCGGTCTTCTTGAATTGAGTTCATACCAAAGTTTGCCTAAATCCCAGTCTTCATCGCGCCATTCTTTAATGAATTTAATCCACAAATCAGGCACACCCATTGAAAGACGGAAATCAAAACCAATACCGCCATCCTTAATCGGCAAGCACATACCGGGCATACCCGACATATCTTCAGCAATGGATAAAGCGTTCTTGTTAATTTTGTGAATAAGCTCGTTAGCTAATTGCAAATATGTCACAGCTTCGGTATCGGTATTCATTGAGAAATACATACTATAATCCATAAATGCACTGCCAAGACCGTGGTCGTGATATAGCATTGATGTTACGCCGTCAAAACGGAAGCCGTCAAAATGATAAACCTCCATCCAATACTTGAGGTTAGAAAGCAAGAAATGCAAAACTTCATTTTTGCCATAGTTAAATAACTTTGTACCCCAAGCCGAATGGTCACCCTTGCCGCCTTCATGGAAAAACTGATAAACGGTACCGTCAAACTCATTAAGACCTTCATTTGTGTTTCTAACCGCGTGGGAATGAACAACGTCTAGAAGCACGGCAATACCCATACTATGTGCCTTGTCAATCATTCTTTTAAGCTCATAACTTCTACCAAAACGTGATGAAGCCGCAAAGAAATTAGAAACCTGATAACCAAACGAGCCATAGTAAGGATGTTCCATTATAGCCATGATTTGAATTGTATTATAGCCCGCTTCCTTTATTCTGGGCAAAATATTATCGGCAAATTCGTTATAGGTGCTAACCTTACCCTCTTCACCTGCCATACCGATATGGCATTCATAAATGAAGGGTGTTTTTTCGGGCTTAAAGCCTTCGTCTGTCCAAGGGTATTCTTCAAAAGTATCTTCAATTTCGGCACACCAAGAATGGTCAACCCAATCCTGAACAACACGGGTAGCATAAGTGGGAATACGGCGCAATAACTGACCGTTATGAATAATAACAGCCTGTACCCTTTGACCAGGAATCAAAGCATCCTTACCGTCTAAATAAACTTCAAAAACGCCGTCTTCAAGGCGAGTCATCGGACAACCTTCTAAATCCCAATTATTAAAATCGCCGGTTAGATACATACGCTCGGCAGCGGGCGCCCATTCGCGATATACCCAACCGTTTTCGGTGCGGTGAAAACCGAAATATTTATAACCATCGGCAAAATCAACAATACTTTGCTTGCCAAAAAGTTCCTTTCTTTTATCCTTATAAAGCTTCATTCTAAGCTCTAAATCTTCCTTAAAAGGAGTGAGATAAGGGTCAATTTTCAAAATATTAAGCTCAGATTTTGCCATAACAATACCTCCAAAATATGTTTTGTAGAATATAAAAAATTATGCTTTAATTTCTATTTTCGAATTAAATACAGGCATAAGCTCAAGCTTGAACAAATTCATTTTATGCTTTTTATCAATAATTTCTTTGGTTTCAAGATTATCAATCTCGCCTGTGCGGATATATTTATCAAGCTCAGCATAGGTAAAACCAAGGTTTTCTTCGTCAGTTTTACCGCAAAGTCCGTCAATCGGCACCTTTTCAACCAATTCACTAGGTAATCCCAACAAATGACCAATTTGCTTGATTTCGGTAACGGTCAAGGTTGACAAAGGTGAAAAATCGCCAACCGAGTCACCATAGCGTGTGGAATAGCCAACCCAATCTTCCGAAAGATTGCAGGTGTTACATACTCTACCGTTAACGCTTTGAGAAACCGCATAAAGAACTGTCATTCTAAGTCTTGGCGGTAGATTTTGACGTGACTGAGCAGTTAAATCAAGTTCTTTAGGCAAATGAGCTACAACCGAATCAAAAGCATCTTTAATATTAACTTCGTAACGTTTAATTCCCAAATGGTCAACAAGCATATACGCTTTGTCAATATCGTGCTGTTCACCCTGTGGCATTAAAACACCGATTACTCGGTCTTTACCCAAAGCTTCAACACACAAAGCCGCCGCAACCGAGCTATCCTTGCCGCCCGAAATACCAACAACAGCATTACAGTCTTTGCCGTTATTGTTGAAAAAATCGCGTATCCATTCAACACATTCGTTTTTAACTATTTCCGGATTAAACATTATTATCACTCCACAACCTTTATTTGACACATTTTCATAGTGGTTAATGCCGCATTATGACTTTCTACAGTAACACCAGCACAACAATTAGCATCAACGCTGATTTCGGTTTCAAGCATGTTGGCTTTTAACAACAAAGCGTTTGAAACCACACAAATATCAGTACAAAGTCCGATAAGCTCAATTTGGATTTCTTTTTCGTCATAATTGGCTTTAATATATTCGGGTAATTCGGTAGAGCCAAAGGTTAGTTTTTCAATTGCCTTATATTCCCTATTTTCTAAAGCTTTCTGCACGTTTTTATCTAACTGCCAGCCATCAGTACCTTTTATGCAATGTGCAACAGGCAAATTTTTACCCTCTTGGGTTTGCATATAATCTTCAAAATGGGTATCATAGGTTACAATAATATCGCCGTCATGACTTTGAATTTTTTCCACAACATTGTCAACAATAGCAACTGCCTCAGCAGTTCCCAAAGCACCGTCAACAAAATCTTTTTGCATATCTACGACAATAAGTATTTTTTTCACACAATCACCCATTAATATAATAATAAACTATATCAATATAAGAATACTACAATTTTAAAATTTTTGCAAGGTTTTAAGCAAAAAAATAAAAGCACCGCATAAGCGATGCTTTTATTGGGAACTAACCCTAATTTTGATACAAATGCACCTCCTTTTGAGCAAAGGGGGTGCAAAGTCATTTTAGGGGGTGCATTTTTAAGAAAAGGGGGCGCAAGAGTGCAGAAATCTATTTCAAATCACTTGTTTTCTAATTTCTGAAGCCACTCTGCGGGCAAAACATATTCCTTACCATCAATAGAAATCGAATATGCCAAATCGTTATATGAGGTAATATCCATTCGTGCTGCTAAATTAGGTTCTTCCCCAAAGAATCCGTAGACTACACCATAAACATAACAGTTTTCCAGCATTCCATCCGGTTTCTTAATTAGATCATATAAGCCTGCTTCACGAGGCTCCTTTTGTGAACGTACATCGGACAAGAACTCTGCAATTTCCGATGCTTCAACTATTCCATCACCGCAAGTTGTGTGAGTTACATCTCTTTCCGTATTTCCTATACCGGAAACAAATTCAAATCGAATGCAATTATCTACAACAAAGTCGAATGACGGCAACGAGGTCTTGCGGTAAATACTAAACCATTCATTATCGGGAGCATATCTGATCAGGATGTTGTCATTG
>JAZRBQ010000067.1:0-1618 GCA_045635145.1 Acutalibacteraceae bacterium
AGTTGGTTTCGAGCGTTTCGGTAATGGGCTGTTCAACAGTAAGTCCCGCTCCCGCAATAAAAGCATTTATTTTAGGCTTTACCTGTTTTATTTCTTTCTTTTTTCTTGGAGCCATATTCTCATCCTTCGAATTCGTAATGCGTAATTAAAGGATGAATAATTTAGGTGTCGGCAATGCCGACTTTATATAAAGTTTCGCGAAGCGAAACACATTAATTCTTCATTATTCATCATTCACTATTAATTAAGGGAGAGTATTATGGCTCCAAGAAAAAAGAAAGAAACAAAACAGGTAAAGCCTAAAATAAATGCTTTTATTGCGGGAGCGGGACTTACTGTTGAACAGCCCATTACCGAAACGCTTGAAACTAACTATATGCCCTATGCTATGAGCGTTATCGTGTCTCGCGCTATTCCTGAGATTGACGGCTTTAAGCCTTCCCACCGCAAGTTGCTTTACACTATGTATAATATGGGTCTGCTTACAGGTAACACCATAAAATCGGCTAATATCGTGGGTAGAACAATGCAATTAAACCCCCACGGCGACGCCGCAATTTATGAAACAATGGTCCGCCTGTCCGAAGGTTACAGTGCCCTTTTGCACCCTTACGTGCAGTCGAAAGGTTCGTTCGGTAAGGCGTATTCGCGTGATATGGCTTATGCTGCATCCCGTTATACCGAAGCAAAATTAGCACCCATTGCATCTGAATTATTTGCCGATATTGATAAGGATACGGTCGATTTTGTGGATAACTACGATGCCACAATGAAAGAACCTGTATTGTTCCCGGTAACCTTCCCATCGGTGCTTGTAAACGCAAATACGGGTATTGCGGTTGGTATGGCAAGCTCAATTTGTCCCTTTAACCTGCGTGAAGTGTGTGAAACTACAATTGCCTATATTAAGGATGAAAATATTAACGTTGCTGATACACTTTTAGCACCCGATTTTCCCATCGGTGGCAGGCTTTTGTATAATAGAAGTGATATTGAAAAGATTTACGAAACAGGTCGCGGTAGCTTTAAGGTGCGCGGTGTTTGGGAATATGACAAATCCCAAAACTGTGTAGATATTACCGAAATTCCGCCCACTACCACTTCTGAAGCGATAATTGAAAAGGTAATTGATTTAGTAAAACAAAAGAAAATTACCGAAATTAACGATATCCGTGACGAAACCGACCTTAACGGTCTTAAAATCACAATCGACTTAAAGCGTGGTGCCGACCCTGAAAAGCTTATGAAAAAGGTGGTTAAATTTACACCGCTTGAAGATAGCTTTTCGTGTAACTTTAACATTCTTATTGCGGGTTCGCCGCGTGTTATGGGTGTTAAAGAAATTATTTCAGAATGGGTGGCATATCGTAGCGAATGTGTGCGCCGTCGTGTCTATTTTAAGCTTTCAAAAGCAAAGGAAAAATTGCATCGCTTAAAGGGTCTTGAAAAAATCCTTTTGGATATTGACAAGGCGATTAAAATTGTTCGCGAAACCGAGCAAGAAGCCGACGTTATTCCTAATTTGATGATTGGCTTCGGTATTGATGAAGTTCAGGCTGAATACGTGGCCGAAATTAAGCTTCGCCATTTGAACCGCGAATATATTTTAAAACGCACG
>JAZRBQ010000068.1:0-12465 GCA_045635145.1 Acutalibacteraceae bacterium
GGGCAAGGTTGCTTCTTACGTAACCGACTTCCCGACCGATGACGTATTAGACGTTGAAGGTGTTATCGCAATTCCTCACTTGGGCGCATCTACCCCCGAATCTGAAGATAACTGCGCTTCAATGGCTTCTAAGGAGCTTATCGATTATATCGAAAACGGTAACATTGTAAATTCTGTAAACCTTCCCGAAGTTACAATGCCCAGAAGCGGCAAGCACCGTGTTTGCGTTATTCACAAGAATATTCCTAACATTCTCACCCAAATTACAGGTCTTATTGCTGACGACAACGTAAACATTGAAAACTTGCTCAATAAATCACGCGGCGATTATGCTTACACAATGCTTGATATTGACGAAGCAGATAAAGCTCAATTAAAGGGTGAAATTGAAGCTATCGACGGTATCATCCGCGTAAGAATTATCTAATCAAATTTATCAAAGCCTTCCGCAAAGGAAGGCTTTACTTTTTGCCTTATTTATAGTAAAATAAAAAAGATAGGCGGTGATGAAATGAAAAACGTAATAGTTATCGGCGGCGGTCCCGCAGGTCTTATGGCAGCAATAACTGCAGCGCAAAACGGCGCTGTGATTACACTACTCGAAAAAAATGAGCGTGTCGGACGAAAGCTAATGATAACAGGCAAAGGGCGTTGTAACGTTTGCAATAATTGTGACCTTGACACCCTTATTAACAACATACCCAAAAATGCTAAATTTTTGTATTCCGCCTTTTCAAGTTTCACACCAAAGCAGGTAATGGACTTTTTTGAAAATGCAGGTGTACCTTTGAAAACCGAGCGTGGCAACAGAGTTTTCCCTGTATCAGATAAAGCGGTTGATATTGTTGACGCTTTGTATAAAGCCGCAAAATCACACGGAGTTAAAATTAAAAACGCTACCGCAAGCGATATTTTAACACAGGACAATAAAATTTGGGGTGTAACCTTAAACGACGGCACCGTTTTAAAGGCTGACGGCGTTATTTTGGCAACAGGCGGTATGTCCTACCCACTTACAGGTTCCACAGGTGACGGCTATAAAATGGCACAAAAATCAGGTCACACCGTAACCGAACTTAAACCATCGTTAGTTCCGCTTGACATTCACGAAGGTTTTTGCTCACATTTAGCAGGGCTTTCACTTAAAAACGTTACACTTTCGGTTTTTGAAGAAGGTAAGAAAAAACCGCTTTTCAATGAAATGGGTGAAATGCTCTTTACACACTTCGGTATATCGGGTCCGCTTGTTTTATCGGCTTCATCGCACATAAGGTATATGGGCAAAAAGAACTATATAGCATATATTGACCTTAAACCCGCCTTAACAAACGACCAACTTGATAACCGCATTTTAAGGGATTTTTCAGAGTTTCAAAACAAAGATTTCGGAAATTCGCTCGATAAATTACTACCCAAAAGCATCATCCCCATTATTGTCAAACTGTCGGGTATTGATTCTTCCAAAAAGGTCAACCAAATCAGCCGTGAAGAAAGACAGTCGCTCGTAAACGTTATAAAAGCGCTACCACTTCACATTACGGGTTTCAGACCTATTGAAGAAGCAATTATCACAAGCGGAGGTATTTCAGTCAAAGAAATCGACCCCAAAACAATGCAATCAAAACTCATAGAAGGTCTTTTCTTTGCGGGTGAGATTATCGACGTTGATGCCTACACAGGCGGATTTAATTTACAAATTGCATTTTCTACCGGTTTTACGGCAGGAATGAACGTATAAAGGAGAATTAAAATGATTTCTATTGCTATTGACGGCCCTGCAGGTGCAGGCAAAAGCACATTATCACGCAAATTAGCAGAAAATTTGAGATTTATTTATGTTGACACAGGCGCGCTTTACAGGACTGTGGGACTTAAATTTTCAAATATTGGTGCCGACACCAACTTAAACTGTGATATAGACGCAGTTTTAAGCGAAACTGCTGTTGATATCCGCTTTGTTGACGGCGAACAGCGTGTTTTTTTGGACGAGAAGGACGTATCTGACGAAATCCGCACCCCCACCGCTTCTATGATGGCTTCGGCTGTTTCGGCAAAACCACCTGTACGCGCTTTTTTACTCGAAATGCAACGCAAATTAGCAAGAGAAAACAACGTTGTAATGGACGGAAGAGACATCGGTACCGTTGTTCTTCCAAATGCAGAGGTTAAAATTTATCTCACCGCATCTGCCGAAGCGAGAGCAAATCGCCGTTATAAAGAACTTTTAGAAAAGGGCACCACAGTTACATATAAGGAAGTATATGACGATATGGTTAAGCGCGATTACAACGATATGAACCGCGAAATTGCTCCCTTAAAGCAGGCTGACGACGCTATTTTAGCCGACACATCGAACTGTAATTTAGAAGAATCTTTAGAATTATTACTCAAAATCGTAAAGGAAAACGCTCAAATATGAAAATAACACTTGCCAAAACCGCAGGCTTTTGCTTCGGGGTTAATAAGGCAGTCCAAACCGTTTATGACCTTTTGGACGAAAATAAAAAAGTTTGTACCTTGGGACCTATAATCCACAATCCCCAGTTGGTATCCGATTTGGAAGCGCGCGGTGTAAGGATTGTTTCTGCACCCGAAGAGGTCGAAAACAACGAAACCCTTGTAATCCGTTCACACGGTGTAGAAAAAGCCGTTACCGATTTATGCGAAGAAAAGGGCATTTGCTTTGTTGATGCCACCTGTCCCTTTGTTGCAAAGATTCACAAAATCGTACGCGAGCATTCGCTTAACGGCTACACCACCATCATAGCAGGCGACAAAGAACACCCCGAAGTTAAGGGCATTATAGGGCATACCTTTGGTGAATGTTTTGTTGTTGCCAACACCGATGAGCTTGATAATTTATTAGAAATTCACCCCGAACTTCCTACAAAAAACTTAATAATGGTTTCACAAACCACCTTTAATGCAAAAATATGGGAAAAAGTTCAAAAAAATTTAAAAAAAGTATGTACAAATGCAAAAATTTTTGATACAATGTGTAATGCGACTTCAATGCGTCAGGAAGAGGCTTACACCCTTTCACTTCAAAACGATGCTATAATCGTTATCGGCGGAAGGCACAGCTCAAACACTGCAAAGTTGTTTGATGTTTGTAAGGCGAATTGTGACAAAACATTTTTGATTGAAACCGCAAACGAATTACCCTTTAATGAAATCAAAAATTGTGTAAGCATTGGGGTGGTTGCAGGTGCTTCTACACCTGCAGGTATAATAAAGGAGGCAATAAAAACCATGTCGGAAAATTTACAACCGAAAGACGAACAATTGGAAACAATTGTAGAAAAAACATTTGAAGAAATGACAGATGAGGAAGCATTTGAAGCATCTCTTAGCAACCTCACAGGCGACCAAAAGGTAGTTGGCACCGTTGTTGCTGTTAACTCAAGCGAAGTTACAGTTGATATCGGCCGTGGTGTTACAGGCTACATCAGCGCTGCTGAATTTTCTAATGACCCTAACTTAAAACTTGAAGATGCAGTTAAGGTTGACGACCAAATCAATCTTATCATCATGAAAATAAATGACCAAGAAGGCACAGCAATGCTTTCAAAGCGCCGTTATGATGCTATTGCAGGTTGGGACAAGATTGTTGCTGCAAAAGATTCAGGCGAAATTCTCACAGGTATTGTTAAAGACGTTATTAAGGGCGGCGTAGTAGCTTACGCTAACAACGTTCGCGTATTTATCCCCGCTTCTCAAGCAACCGCTTCAAGAAACGACGCTTTAGAAGATTTAAAGGGCAAGGAAGTTTCCTTCCGTATTATTGAAATCGGCCGCGGCAGAAGAGCAATCGGCTCTATCCGCAGCGTTCTTCGCGAAGCTCGCAAAGAAGCACAAGAAAAGATTTGGGCTAACATCGCAGTTGGCGACCGTTTTAACGGTACCGTTAAATCCTTAACAGGCTACGGCGCATTCGTTGATATCGGCGGCGTTGACGGTATGGTTCACATTTCTGAACTTTCTTGGGCAAGAATTAAGAATCCCGCTGAAGTTGTTTCAGTAGGCGACGTTATCGAAGTTTACGTTAAAGACCTTGACACCGATAAGAAGAAGATTTCTTTAGGCTACAAGAAGGCTGAAGATAATCCTTGGACAATCTTCCAAAACAACTATGCAGTTGACGATGTTGCTAAGGTTACCATCGTTAGCATGACTACATACGGTGCATTTGCTCGTATCATCCCCGGTATTGACGGTCTTATCCACATTTCACAAATCGCTAACAAGCACATTGCTAAACCTCAAGACGAACTCAAAATCGGTCAAGAAGTTGAAGCTAAAATCACCGCTATTGATTTAGAACAAAAGCGTGTTAGCCTTTCTATCCGCGCTTTACTTCCTGAAGAAGTTGTAGAAGAAGCTGCAGTAGAAGAAACCGCTGAAGTGGCTGAAGAAGCTGCTGAATAATTAAGGCAAAATTTAAGAGTATTCAAGTTTAAAACTTGAATACTCTTTTTTTATTTCTTACAGCAACTGCAGCCGCTATCATATAGCTTATTTATATTAAGTGTTCCGTCGTCTTTTAAAAAACCTAGCGTCTTAAATATTTTTTCGGGTGCCTTGTCGGTAAATGTTGCTTCTTTTAATTCACGGCTTGCCGCTATATGAAGCGCACTCCTAAGCACACCGTCTAAAAGCATTAAATCGTTTTGGGGTTCAATCGCTTCAATTATCATCTTTTTATCGTCTATGTCAAAAAGACAATATCCCAAAACCTCGTCTTTATCCTTTGCACAAAGGCAGTTTGAAGTATCATTAAAGGGTAATCCTTCCTTTAAATAAAAGGCTTGAGCCTCGCATTTTTCGGTAGTTTTCAAGGTAATCATATTATCACCCTTAAGTAATGCTTGTAAGACGGCGCATTTCTTTTTCGTTCAAAGGTCGCCAACTGCCACGCGGCAACATACCAAGCTTTACACCCGCAATTTCGGTACGTTTAAGGCGCATAACCTCAAGTTTTACCGCTTCGCACATACGTCTGATTTGGCGGTTTCTACCCTCTTGAATAATAAATATAAGCACCGTTCTGTCCGGCTTACGTTCAGCCACAAAGCAATCACACGGCAAGGTTTTTTCGCCATCAAGCACAATGCCTTCTTTAAGTTCAAGTATTTGTTCTTCCTGAACCTCGCCCTTAACGGTAACGCGATAGGTTTTGTTAACGTGATACGAAGGGTGTGTAAGCTTGTTTGCAAATTCGCCATCGTTAGTCATAATAAGAAGACCTTCAGAATTCATATCAAGTCTGCCAACTGGGAAAAGGCGCACAGGAGCATCCTTTACCAAATCGGTAACACATTTTCTTCCCTTTTCATCGCTCATTGTAGTAACAAATCCACGGGGTTTGTGAAGCATTATATACATTTTGGTAGTGTTAGCAATAACTGTTTTGCCACGCACGGTTATTTTATCGCGCTTGGGGTCAACCTTTGTGCCTATTGTAGCAATATGACCGTTAACCTTAACCTTGCCCATTTCGATAAGCTCTTCCGACTTTCTTCTGGAAGCTATACCGCAATCGGCAAGATGCTTTTGCAATCTTACTTTATTATCCTTCATTTTATTCTCCTACAAATTTTCAAGTATGTATTTAAAATTATCAATTATAATATCTAAAATCGATTTAGAATTTTCCAAAGCCAAAACCTGTGTTTTGGCAACAAGTGGTTTTTCGGCTAAAACCTTATTCCCTTGCCTATATACCGCCTTGCCGATTATCTCGTCCTTTTCTATGGGCGCGTATAAAAATTGAGGCAAATATATATCACAGCTGATATCCGCCGTTTCAAGCGAATTCACAGTAAACGGCTCAATATCGACCGAAAGCGCTTCGGTTTGACCGTTAATCACAGGCAAATTATAACTGCTATAAGGCGGAGAAAATTTAGTTTGTTTAATTTTAGAAAAGCCGTAATCAAGCATTTCTTTATGGTCTTGCCAATCATCAGGCGCATTTAAGGTTACAGCTATCACAAACTTTCCGTCCCGCTTTGCAGCCGAAACCAAACACCTGCCCGATTTTTTAGTGAAACCCGTTTTCACACCCGCCGCACCGTCATACATTTTAAGCAACTTATTGTGATTAGTAAGGGTGCGTTTATAGGGCGGATTACCGTAATTAAGGGTTGCTTTTTCGGTTGCTACTGCCTTGGCAAATTCTTCGTTTTGCATAGCATACCCAGTTAATAATGCCAATTCTAAAGCTGTGGTATAATGATTTTCATCGTCAAGACCCGAAGGTGTTGCAAAGCTAGTATTTTTAAGCCCCAATTCCTTTGCCTTATCATTCATTTGCTTGACAAAACCGTCTATACTGCCACCCAACACAAAAGCAATAACGTTTGCGGCGTCGTTACCCGACGCCAACATTAACCCGTAAAGCAAATCGTGAAGCGTAACCCTATCGCCTGCTAAAAGGCCCATCGAAGAGCCTTCTACCCTTAGCATTTCGGGTGTGACGGTAATCTCGCGCTCGAAATTACCATATTCGCAAAGAAGTAACCCCGTCATAATTTTGGTGGTGCTTGCCATTGAAAGCTTCTCATTTTCGTTTTTAGCGAAAATTACTTCGCCCGTGTCACCGTTTATTGCCACAGCCGCTTTAGCCGAAACCGAAACCGCTCCCACTTTTATAGGGCAAATAAGCAAAACCAAACCTAAGACAAAAGCAACGTATCTTTTCAAAATCAACACCTCGTCTAATATTATGACAAGGTGTGAAAATTTATTCGATTACCGATGGTTTGTCCTTTGCAAAAAGGTCTTTAGCCTTATCTATAATTTCAGGCGCCATTGAAACCGCCTTTTCAAGTGTTGTAAGCTCGTTATAAACGGGCAGCATCTTAACGCTGTCGCCGTTTATTGCAATAAAAGCGATTGGAGAAATAGTAACGCCTGCACCGCCGCCACCGCCAAAGAGTTGAGATTGTGTCTTGGTGGGGAAATCACTTCCGCCTGTTGCCAAGCCGTAAGCCACCTTCGAAACAGGAATTAAAGTTATGTTACCCACAACAATAGGGTCGCCTGTTATAACGTCGGCCTTAATCATACCCTTTAACTTTTCCATTGTAACATCCATAATGTTCTTTATGCTATTTTCACTCATTGTAAATCTCCCTTTACACTGAATTTTTTAATATTTTCTATCAAAATTATAAAACTATTCGTCGATTGTAAGTTGTTCGCCCAAATCGTCAACCTCTTTACCGCTGTTATCCTTAGGAAGTGGCGGCAATTCGCTTAAATCACCTAAAGAGAAGCAACGTAAAAAGTTTTTGGTTGTACCGTAAAGCAACGGTTTACCGGGAAGCTCTAACCTGCCGCGTTCTTCAACAAGACCCTTTTCAATAAGGGTTGTAATAACGCTCGAACAGTCAACACCGCGCACCTGTTCGATAAACGCCTTGGTTATTGGTTGGTTATATGCTACAACCGCCAAAACCTCTAGCGCTGCCGCAGACAAGGGTGTTCGTCTTCTGATGTCAAATGCTTTTTTAATATATTCGGCATATTCGCTCTTAGTGGCTAATTGATAGGTGTTTTCCATTCTAACCAATTTAAGACCGCTATCATTTGCTTCCATCTTTTTTGAAAGCTCTTCCATTACCGAAACGGTTTTTTCAGGTGTTATTTCAAAAACCTGTGAAAAACGGTCGATAGACAACGGCTCGCCGCTTGCAAAAAGCACCGCTTCAAAGGCTTTAATAAGTTCCTTAGTTGTCATTCCTTTTATGCCCCTTAATTAACGTAATTTCCTGTTTTTCGCCATCGCCCGAAACCTTCACGCGATTAGCCTTGCAAAGCTCTAAAACAGCCAAGAAGGTTGCCACCAATTCCGAACGCGAGTTGGCAGTTTTATAAAGGTCGGAAAGTCGGCTTTTGCCACCGCGCCACAAATTGCGAATTACAAAAACAATCTTGGTCGAAACCGAAACAATCTTCTTTGCAACAATTTTAGTAAAAGGTGCGGTAGAGGGTGGCAAACGTCTTTGTCCCCTGCCCACAGCCGAAATATAGCTTTCAAACAAAACATTTTTCGGATGTACAAGGTCGTAAGTTTTATCGACTTCAACTTCGCTTGGCGTTCTTACATACATATTAAAGCCGTCTTGCATTAAGCCAAGCTTTGCTGCCATTTGCTGACAAACCATATATTCCAAAAGTTCGCCCGTAAGCTCTTCCTTAAGCTTTACAACCTCATCGTGCTTTGGCAAAAGACTTACCGTTTTAATATACAAAAGTCGGGAAGCCATTTGCAAAAACTCGCTTTGGTGCTCAAGCTCGTCCTCTTCAATTGTTTCAATTTGCTTTAAATATTGCTCAGTAAGCTCCAAGAGCGGAATATCATAGATATTATACTTATTACGAGCTATAAGCTGCAGCAATAAATCAAGCGGGCCTTCAAACCCTTCTAATTTATAACATAAAATGTTTTCCATTACTTACCTCAAAACCTTAAACGGAAGCGAAGCCAAATCACTAATTCCACGCATTAGCGCATTAGAAACATTTGAAATCGGTCCGCTTAAACTACCTGAAAATACTAAGATAATAAGAATAAAATAGATATATCTTTCATACTGCATAAGTTTATAGTAAATGCGGTTGGGTAAAAATTGCGCCAAAATACGCGAGCCGTCAAGCGGGGGAACAGGAATCAAATTAAATACGGCAAGGCGTACGTTTATTTGTGCAATAAAATAAAAGAATGAAAATACATAATAAAAGGCTAACGTACGGGTTGTTACCAAAACCAAATTGGCCAAAACCATACAAACAAACGCCGCAACAATATTAGATAGCGGACCTGCTATTGCTACAAAGGCCATATCCCTTTTAGGATTTCTAAAATTATAAGGATTAACCGGCACAGGACGTGCACCACCAAATCCGACCAACAAAATACCCAAAGCACCCATATAATCAATATGTGCAAAAGGATTTAAAGTCAATCTCCCTTGATAGCGCGCGGTGGGGTCGCCTAATCTATCGGCAATAAAGCCGTGAGCAAATTCATGTATGGGCGAGGTTAAAAAAATAACCGCCAAAGCTGACAAAATATATATTATCGCAGTTGCTAAATTTAACTCCCTCGACAATAACAATATCAACAAGATATACCACTCCAATCTAATAAATTATTATACTATAATATATAATAAAATACAAGAACTAAAATTTTAACGAATTTTTAAATTATTTCGCAAAATTTGTAGATTTTTAAAAGAAAAAATGGTATTATACTGTAAATATCATTTTCGGGAGGATGTTTAATGAATATTGCTGTTGCACAATCCGGCGGACCTACTGTTGCTATCAACGCTTCCCTCATGGGTGTTTTTGAAGAAGCGCTCAGAAGTTCGCAAATTGATAAAATCTACGGTTCACTTAACGGTATTGAAGGTATTATTAAAGACAATCTTGTGGTGCTTAATGATGTTGTAAAATCAGCCGAAGATATTGAACTAGTTAAAACCACACCTGCAACCCTTTTGGGCTCTTGCAGATATAAAATGCCGTCGCCCGAAAAGGATAGCACGGTTTACGAAAAGATTATCGAAACATTTAAAAAATATGATATTGGCGCATTTTTCTATATCGGCGGCAACGATTCAATGGACACCACCGATAAATTATCAAAATACACCTTTGAAAACGGTGTTGACGTAAAGGTTATAGGTATTCCTAAAACTATTGATAACGATTTATGCTTTACCGACCATACCCCCGGCTTCGGCTCGGCGGCAAAATACCTTCCTCCCACTATGCAAGAAATTGTACGCGACAGCGCCGTTTATGACCTTAAATCAGTTCTTATCGTTGAAGTTATGGGTCGTCACGCAGGTTGGCTTACCGCATCTACTTGTGTTTTACACGCCAACGGCGAAACTGCCCCCCACTTAATCTATTTACCCGAAGGTGAATTTACTGCTGACAAGTTTATAAACGATGTAAAAGCAAAGCTCAATGAACACAACTCGGTTATTGTTGCAGTTTCAGAAGGTATTACTTTAGACGATGCCGACTTCCGCTCGGGCAAGGTTGACAACTTTGGTCACGCTTATCTTTCAGGTATCGGCAAAGGCCTTGAAAATCTTGTTACCGAAAGAATCGGTTGCAAGGTGCGTTCGGTTGAACTTAACGTTATGCAGCGTTGCTCTTCACACTTGGCTTCTAAGACCGATATTGACGAAGCCGCACTCATAGGTGCCGCAGGTGTTAAAGCAGCACTAGCAGGCGAAAGCGGCAAAATGATGACCTTTATTCGCACAAGTGACGAACCCTATACCGTAGAAATCGGTATGACCGATGCCAAATTAGTTGCGAATGCCGAAAAGGTTTTCCCAAGTGAATGGATTTGCGACAACAACACAAATATTTCGAGCGAAGCACATAAATATTTCTTGCCGCTTATCAACGGTGAAGTTAATATTAAAACCAAAAACGGTTTGCCTGTACATTTTGTAATTAGTAAGTGAAAACAAACTTGTCAACAAGCCTCTCCGTTGGGAGAGGTGGCTGAGCATGGCGAAGACAAAGAGGGTTCATCCCCCCTCTCACCCGCTCACGCGGGAGTTCTCCCACAGGGAGAGCCTTATACATAAAATTTTTTAATGCATAAAAAAATCCCGTTGGAAAATTCCAACGGGATTTAAAATTTAAAATTAGTTCTTTGCCATTGCAGCAACTTCAGCAGCGAAATCATCTACGCGCTTTTCAATACCTTCGCCCTTTTCAAAACGAACGAACTTTGTAAGCTTAATTTCTGCGCCAAGTTCCTTAGCAACGTTTTCAATGTACTTGCCAACAGTAACGTCGCCATCCATAACGAATTGTTGTTCGACAAGGCAGTTTTCCTTATAGAATTTGCCAATTTTACCTTCAACAATTTTGCCGAGAACAGCATCGGGCTTGTTAGCCATTTTGGGGTCTTCCTTCATTTGAGCAATGAGGATAGCCTTTTCTTTTTCGATAACTTCATCAGATACAGAAGCTACGTCTAAGAAGCTGGGGTTCATAGCAGCGATTTGCATTGCAATGTTCTTACCAGCAGTAACAAGAGCTTCGTCGTTAGCATCAACTGTGGTGTCAAAGTTTACGAGAACACCGATTTTGCCGCCTGCGTGAACGTAAGATACAACCTTACCTTCAAAGCGTTCAAAACGACGAACCTTAATGTTTTCGCGAATAGCAAGGAACAATTCCTGAACCTTTTCTTCAACGGTAGAACCGTCTTTAGAGCATGCTAAAAGTGCATCAAGGTCAGCAGGGTTTTGTTCAGCAGCGATTTGTGCAATTTCAGCAGCGAGAGCCTTAAAGCCTTCGCCGTTAGCAACGAAGTCAGTTTCGCTGTTAACTTCTACAACTGCGCCAACACCGTCGGTGGTGTAAACAGCAACTGTACCTTCAGCAGCGATACGGCTTGCCTTCTTAGCTTGAGAAGCAAGACCTTTTTCACGTAAAAAGTCAACTGCAGCTTCCATGTTGCCATCACATTCAACAAGAGCCTTTTTGCAATCCATCATACCGCAACCGGTTTTTTCTCTTAAAGCCTGTACGTCTTTAGCAGTAAAAGCCATTTTAGTTTCCTCCAAATATAAATTATTCAGCGTCAGCAGTTTCTTCAGCTGCTTCTTCAGTAGCAGCTGTGCCCATTTCAGCACCCTGTCTGCCTTCGATTACAGCAGCAGCGATAGTTTCAGAAATAAGCTTTACAGCGCGGATAGCATCGTCGTTACCAGGGATAACAGCGTCGATTTCATCAGGGTCACAGTTGGTGTCAACAATAGCGATGATAGGAAGACCTAACTTCTTTGCTTCAGCAACTGCAATTCTTTCCTTGCGGGGGTCAACGATGAAGAGAGCTGCAGGAGTTTTCTTCATATCTTGGATACCACCAAGGAACTTTTCTAACTTTTCAATTTCAAGGTTAAGCTTTACAACTTCCTTTTTGGGAAGAAGTTCAAAGGTACCGTCGTCACGCATTGTGCGGAGTTGGTTAAGTCTAGCAATTCTGGTGCGGATTGTTGTGAAGTTTGTGAGCATACCGCCGAGCCAACGTGCATTTACGTAAGGCATACCGCAGTGTTCAGCTTCTTCTTTAATAGAATCCTGAGCTTGCTTCTTGGTACCTACGAAAAGAATGTCGCCGCCTTCAGCTGCGATGTCGCGAACGAACATGTAAGCTTCGTTAAGCTTCTTAACGGTCTTTTGAAGGTCGATGATATAAATTCCGTTTCTTTCTGTGAAAATGTATTCAGCCATTTTCGGGTTCCAGCGTCTTGTTTGGTGACCAAAGTGAACACCAGCTTCAAGCAACTGTTTCATTGATACTACTGCCATTTGTTTTTCCTCCTAAGAATTTTCCTCCACTCCGCCGATTAGAAATCACCCGACAGTATTGGATGACACCTGCGGCAAGCCGCCGTTATTAAACGGAGTGTG
>JAZRBQ010000069.1:0-3360 GCA_045635145.1 Acutalibacteraceae bacterium
AGGATTAAGACACATATCTCTTTCAACCTCGGGTGTGGTTAGCGGTATTGAAAAGCTAAAGGAATATAATTTCCCCGTAACCCTTTCAATTTCACTCCACGCGCCTAATGATAAAATAAGAGATTCTATGATGCGGGTTAATAAAAAATGGAATATTGACTCACTTTTGAAGGCTTGTAAGGAATATCAAAAGGTTACGACACGGCGCATTTCGTTTGAATATGCATTGATAGACGGTGTTAATGATACTAATGCCTGTGCCGATGAACTTGCACGAAAATTAAAAGGAATTATGTGCCACGTTAATTTGATTCCTGCAAATCCTGTGGCTGAAAACACCTTTAAAAAACCGGATATGGCAAAAATTATTGCCTTTAAGGAACGCCTTATAAAGAACGGAATTAACGCTACTGTGCGCAGAACCTTGGGCGCCGATATTGACGCTTCTTGCGGACAGTTGCGTAGAAAAGCAAAGGAGGTAACGCCTTATGATAATAAACAGTAAAACCGATAAGGGTATTGTTAGAGCTTCTAATCAAGACGCCTTTATTGCGGGCGAGCTTGCGCCTAATATTACCTTCGCCGTTGTTTGCGACGGTATGGGCGGCGCAAATGCAGGTAATCTTGCAAGCGAAATTGCTGTTAAAACCGTAAGCGAATATCTTTATAATTCTTTTCGCGAAAATATGACAACTTACGACATTGAAAAGGTTCTTAAAAACGCTATTGCCAGTGCAAATTTGCTGATTTTTAACAAGGCACGTAAAGATGAAACTTTAAGTGGAATGGGTACAACCATTGTGGCTTGTGTGGTTTTGGATAATACCGCTGTATTTGCACACGTTGGCGATAGCAGACTTTATCTTGTTAATAAAGAATTAAAGCAATTAACAAAAGACCATTCGGTCGTACAGACTTTGATTGAAACAGGCGAAATTACCCCCGATGATGCAAAGCGGCATCCGCGCAAAAACGTTATCACAAGAGCGTTGGGTGTTGAAGCGGAAGTTATTGCCGATTTTTCGGAGCTTCAATTGGCTGATAACGATACTTTATTACTTTGTACCGACGGTTTAACAAACTATGTTACCGAAGATATAATTCTTGAAACCTTTAACCAAAATAGCATAACATCGGTTGGCGATAAATTAATTGAATTAGCTAACCTAAACGGCGGTGGCGACAACATTACTGTCGTAACCCTTACCGTCTAAGAAAGAAAGGAATGTATATTATGGATAAGTATTTGGGAAAACGCCTTGACGGCAGGTATGAAATTAAGGAAATTATCGGTGTTGGCGGTATGGCTGTCGTTTATAAGGCTTTCGATAACGTTGAAAACCGCTTGGTTGCAATTAAGATTTTAAAGGACGAATTTGTTTCTAATCAAGAATTTTTGCGCCGTTTCAAGAATGAAAGTAAAGCAATAGCAATGCTTTCACACCCCAATATTGTTAACGTTTATGACGTTAGCTTTGGCGACCTTATTCAATATATTGTTATGGAATATATTGACGGTATTACCTTAAAGGAAATTATTGAACGTGAAGGTAGCCTTCGTTGGAAGGATGCCGTTCACTTTACCATTCAAATTTTGAAAGCGTTACAGCACGCTCACGACAAAGGTATTGTTCACCGCGACGTTAAACCTCAAAATATTATGGTTTTATCTGACGGAACAATCAAGGTTACCGACTTTGGCATTGCTCGTTTTGCGCGTAGCGACCAACGTACCATTACCGATAAAGCAATCGGTTCGGTTCATTATATCAGCCCTGAACAAGCAAGGGGTGAAAAGACCGACGAACGCACCGACATTTATTCGGTTGGTGTTATGCTTTACGAAATGCTTACAGGTAAGCTTCCTTTCCAAGCAGAAAGCGCAGTTTCTGTTGCTATAATGCAATTACAGCGCGAACCCCAGCTCCCGACCGAAATTAACGGCTCAATCCCCGAAGGTTTAGAACAAATCACAATGCACGCAATGCAAAAGAGCCCCGAAAGACGTTATCAGTCGGCTAGTGAAATTCTTTGCGATATTTCTAACTTCCGTAAAGACCCTGCGCTTACCTTCCCTTATAGCTATTTTGTTGACGATTCGCCAACTAAATTTGTTGGTGCTGATGCTCAAGAAGTGGAAGAAACTGAAACTGAAGATGTTAAAGAAAAGAGCAATTTTATCCCCATTTTAACAGGTGTTGCGGTTTCGCTTATTTTAGCACTTGTTGTTTTGGCTATTATATTCGTTCCTAAGTTGTTCCAAAACACCGGTACCGAAATTGAATGTCCTAAATTTATCGGTCAAAAGGTTTCGGCTATCCTTGAAAACACGGAATATAATGATAATTTTGTTCTTAACTTCGAATATGACTATAACAACGATTATGAAGCCGATTATGTTTTTGAGCAATCAATTGCCGAAGGTCAAAAGTTAAAGAAGGATGCAATCATCACTCTTTATGTAAGTATAGGCGAAACACGCAAGGAAATCCCTGATGTTTATGGTAAAACTGAATCTTTCGCTATTACCGAACTTGAAAAATCTTACGGATTTACAGTAATTACTGTTGAAGAACCGAGTGATGACTTTGAAGCGGGATTAGTAATCAAGACCGACCCGCAGCGTTCAACAGTTGTGCCTGAAGGTAGTACCGTAACCGTTTATGTGTCAACCGGTAAGGCTGAAGTTAGTGTTGACGTTCCTAATGTAATCGGCGAACCGATTTCACAAGCTAAAGAAAAAATCATCGACCAAAAGCTCAACGTTTCGGTTGAACACGTTAACTTAACGCCTGCTGACAGCTATCAGCCAAAGGATTATGTTCTTCGTCAAGACCCACAGGGTGCTTCTAAAAAGATACCCGAAGGCAGCACAGTTACTATTTACGTAAGCAGCGGCCTTTATGAAACTGATATTGAAGTGACATTACCCGAAGTATTTACTGAAAATATTTGCTCGGTTTCACTTTGGTGTAATGGCCGCAGCATTAAGACAAGCGAAAATATTAATTTAAGTGAATTTACTAAATATACCTTTAAGGATATCACATCTGAAAACAAGTATGAAAACTATACTATTATGATTAAGGGTGAAAACGGAAGTTCACAAGAATATCAAAAAATATCGGTTGATTTCAGGGCTCAAATCAATAACGTTCAGGTTATTAGCACTAACACTTTTGATGTGCCCACAACCGATAATGAAGTTTCGGATGTAATTCAATGACAGGTATTATAACTAAAGCATTGTCGTCTTTTTATTACGTTAACGTTGACGGCAGTTTATATGAATGCAAAGCAAGGGGGAATTTCCGCAAAAGCGGAATTTCCCCTTTGGTTGGCGATTATGCTGAGATTTCG
>JAZRBQ010000070.1:0-9056 GCA_045635145.1 Acutalibacteraceae bacterium
AGACCAATAATTGAGCCCGGGAGACCGAAAAGAGCAAACCAAAAAGTGAATACTAGCGACATAATGCCCATTTCGGGTTCGCCACTGGCAACGGCAGCAATTAAGAAAACAAAGGTATAAATTGCAGTTATAACCGCAAGGGTAAAGCCTTCAATAGAAAGACCCATACCAACAATTTTTTTAGCCAAGCTTGGCTTTTGCACAGGAACAGTGTTATCCACGGGAGCGGTATATATGTAATCAGGAGTGATGGGTGCTTCTTCTAATACCATTTGACTGCCGCAAATGGGGCAGAAGTTAATAGGGTTTTCGCTTGTGTGGTTACATTTTTTACAAATATACATAATTATTTCTCCTTTAAAAAATAATATATTTTTACTAATACATTATATACTAAAACACTTGCCTTTTCAAGAATAAGTTGCAGTTATTTGGGGTATTAAAGAAGTGGAATTTACACGATTCGTCAATCTTTTAAAATAAAAGTTTTATATCGTGACATTTTTCGACAAAACTGTTTACTTTTGGCTTTTGTTTGATATAATGAAGGTATAGTGTATCAGGGGGGATTTAGATGAAAGAATTTTTTGGTTTTGGCGGTTATACTCGCGAAGCTGAAGGCTTTTTATCTTGGCAGCATTTAACCTTTGTTGGTTCATTGCTTTTGATTATGGTGGTTTTAGCGGTTGCGTTGGGCAATAAAAATAAATTTAAAGACGCAAAAGAAAAGAACAAGGTGTTAGTTTGGTCGGCTTTGCTTATTGATGGGGTTGAAGTTTTTAAAATAGTTGTGCTTTGCCTTCGTTCGGGCAGTTATGAAAGCATACTTTACAATTTACCCTTATTCTTGTGTAGCATTCAACTGATTGCAATTCCGCTTGCGGCTTTTACAAAGGGCAAATTACGTGAAGCGGCGCTTGATTTTGTTGCTATTTTTGGTATTTTGGGTGCGGTTTTCGGCACAATTGGTGCAGGGCAGAACTACGGCACTTATCCTGTTTTATCGCTTGATAACGTTGCTTCGGGTATTACCCATTCCATTTCTGGCTTTGCTTCGCTTTACATAATGATTTCTAAAATGGCGTCGCTCAAACGTAAAAATATAGGTCTAACTTTTGCTATTTTAGGTGTATTTTGCGCGGCGGCTTATATTGCTAATATTATTCTCGATTACAACTATATGTTTTTGATGGCAGGCGACGGCACACCTTATGATATTGCTTATAATTTAGTAGGTGGCAGTCCTGTGCTGTATCCCTTATGCGTGGTAGCGCTTTTTGTTTTGTATATTGGCTTGTTTTATTATTGCATTTCACTTTTTGAAAAGAAAAAGAGAAAGAAAACTGCCCAAAACGAAATCCAAGAGCCACAAAAGGCTGAAATGAATATTTAAGATTGTTTTAATGGCAATTTTACCAAAAAGAAAGACACCTTTAGGGTGTCTTTTCTTGCACTTTGCAACAAAATGTGTTATAATATTATAAAATGCAAAAGGGGTGCCCTAAATGTCTAAACTATATTTCAAATTTGGCGCTATGGCGTCTTCAAAAACGGCCAATGCCCTTATGACCCGTTTTAATTATGAAGAAAAGGGCAACCGAGTTTGGCTTATAAAACCTGATATTGATAACCGTGATGATTACATTGATGAAAAGGGTAATACGGTTACTGTTGTGAAATCGCGTATTGGCTTATCTGCCGTGGCTGACGTTATTCCAAGGGATGCAAGTATTATTGAAATGTTTGAAAAAACCACAAAGGATAAAAAGGTTGACGTTATTATTTGCGATGAATGCCAGTTTTTGACCGAAGCCCAGGTTGACGATATGAAGTATATTGCCGAATTTTGCGATACACCTGTATTGTGCTTTGGCCTTAGGTCTGACTTTAAGACTAAACTTTTTGAAGGCTCAAGAAGATTGTTCGAAATTGCTGATAGCATTACCGAGGTTAAATCGGTTTGCACTTGCGGTAAAAAGGCGATTGTAAATGCCCGCATAAACGCCGAGGGGGAAATTATAACCGAAGGCGCTCAAATTGAAATCGGCGGTAACGATAAATACGAAAGTATGTGTTGGGGCTGTTGGCAGTTGCGTATAAAAAATCAAAAAAATAAAGCTTAAAAAGGAGTTTATTATGGATATTAAAAAAATTCTTTCTTATGTTGACCATACTTTGCTTTCACAAGCAGCCACTTGGGATGAAATTAAGGCAATTTTAGATGACGGAATTAAATATTCCTGTGCATCTTGTTGTATTCCTGCTTCTTTTGTGAAACAGGCTAAGGAATATGCTAACGGCAAGGTGGCAATTTGCACCGTTATCGGTTTTCCCAACGGTTATTCTACTACCGAAACTAAGTGCTTTGAAACTGCCGATGCGGTAAAAAACGGCGCCGACGAAATTGATATGGTAATAAATATCGGTTGGCTTAAGGATAAAAAGTATGATTTATTGTTAGAAGAAATCAAGGCAATTAAAGCTGCTTGTAACGGTAAAATTTTAAAGGTTATTATTGAAACATGCCTGCTTACCGACGAAGAAAAGATTAAGATGTGTGAAATTGTGTCACGTTCTGGCGCTGATTTTATTAAGACATCTACAGGCTTTTCAACCGCGGGTGCCACAAAGCACGATATAGAACTTTTTGCAAACAACGTAGAAGAACATCTTCAAATTAAGGCGGCGGGTGGCATTTCTTCTTTAGAAGATGCCGAAGATTTTATTAACTTGGGCGCTACGCGACTTGGTACAAGCCGAATTGTTAAAATAGTTAAAGCTTTAGAAAAGGGTGAAGAACATGACAAACAAGACTCCTCATATTGATTTAAAAAACGACTTAGGCTTTGGTAAAACCGTGCTTATGCCCGGTGACCCATTGCGCGCAAAATACATTGCTGATAACTTCTTGACCGATGCCGTTTTGGTAAACGGTGTTCGTGGTGTTAACGGCTACACAGGTTATTACAAGGGTGTTAAGGTTTCGGTTATGGCAAGCGGTATGGGTATGCCGTCCATTGGTATATATTCTTACGAGCTTTATAAGTATTTTGGTGTACAAAATATTATCCGCGTGGGCTCGGCAGGGGCTATAAACGAAAAGGTTAAGGTGCGCGATATTGTTATCGGTATGGGCGCTTGCACAAATTCGAACTTCCCGCACCAATACAATATGAACGGCACGGTTGCCCCAATTTGTGACTTTGACCTTTTAAGCACCGCTAAAAAGGTTGCTGATAAAAACGAACTTAACGTTCACATTGGCAATTTATATTCTTCAGACACATTCTATGACGATTCATTCCCGTCGGCTAATTGGGGTAAGGTTGGTTGCTTAGCTGTTGAAATGGAAGCCGCTGCCCTTTATTGTACTGCAATGCGTCTTGGTATGCGCGCCTTGGCAATTTGCACTATTTCGGATATACTTTATCCGCCGTTCACAGCGCTTGACGCTAAGGACCGTGAGCAAACCTTTACTCAGATGATGGAATTGGCGCTTGACTGTGCGGTTGAATATGAAAATTTACCTTTAATAGAGGCTAAAGATTAATATGAAACGAGTATTTTTAATTGTACTTGACAGTTTTGGTATAGGTGCAATGCCTGATAGCGCCGATTATGGCGATATTGGTGTAAACACACTTTTGTCTATATCAAAATCAGAAAAATTTAAAATAAACAATCTTAAAAAGATGGGGCTTTTCAATATTGACGGCGTAACCTGTGGCGAAATGGGGGAAAATCCCACCGCTGCAATTTGCCGCCTTAAAGAGCTTTCGGCAGGTAAGGATACTACTATTGGCCATTGGGAAATATCCGGTATTGTGTCAAATAAGCCCTTACCCACCTATCCTGACGGCTTCCCAAAAGAAGTTTTGGATGAGTTTTCGCGCCGAACAGGTAGAAAGGTTATTTGCAACAAGCCATATTCGGGCACCGACGTTATAAGGGATTATGGCGACGAGCATATAAAAACGGGTGCGCTTATTGTTTATACTTCGGCGGACAGCGTTTTTCAAATTGCTGCGCACGAAGACCTGGTACCTTTGGAAGAACTTTATAATTACTGCAAAATCGCAAGGGAAATCCTTTGCGGTGAGCACGGTGTTGGCAGGGTTATTGCCCGCCCTTTTAAGACCGAAAACGGCCAATACGTAAGGACGGCTAACCGTCACGACTATTCGTTACAACCGCCTAAAGATACTATGCTTGACGTATTGAAAGCGAACGGTAAAGATACCATAGCAGTCGGCAAAATTTTTGATATTTTTGCAGGCAAGGGTATTAGTGAGCATATTTATACCACAGGCAATACCGACGGTATGCAAAAAACAATTGATTATGCAAAGCGCGATTTTGACGGTATTTGCTTTACCAATTTAGTGGATTTTGATATGCTTTACGGCCACCGCCGTGATATTGACGGCTATGCAAATGCCTTGAGTGAGTTTGACGCTTGGCTTGATACTTTTTTACCCCTTTTAAAAGAGGATGATATTTTAATGATTACCGCCGACCACGGCTGTGACCCTGCGTATTTGGCTACTACCGACCATTCGCGCGAGTATGTGCCGCTGCTTATTTACGGTAATAAAATCAACCCTAAAAATCTTGGCACGCGTGAAGGCTTTTGTAATATAGCCGATATAGTTTGCGAATATCTTTTAGAAGAGCCTAAAAGCATATTGACGGAGATTTTAAAATGAATAATAAAGATTTAGTAAAGGCGGCTTTTGCCGCTATGGATAACGCCTATTCGCCCTATTCACACTGTAAGGTGGGCGCGGCGCCTTTAACTCGTGAAGGCAAGGTTTATTTGGGCTGCAATGTTGAGAATGCCTCTTACGGCGCCACAAACTGTGCCGAGCGCACCGCCTTTTTTAAGGCTATAAGCGAGGGCGAGCGTGAATTTTCAAAAATCGCGATTGTGGGTGGTTTTGAAGGCGATGTTACCGATATGTTTATGCCTTGCGGCGTTTGCCGTCAGGTTATGGTAGAATTTTGCGATAAGGATTTTGAAGTTTTGGTGGCTTGCGGTCAAGAAGACTTTAAAGTTTTTAAGCTTTCTGAACTTTTACCCCATAGCTTCGATGAAAAAAATCTAACTAACGGAGAGTAATTATGCAATATCATATTCATTTGACCGAAGAACATGCCGCCAAATATGCAATTATTCCCGGCGACCCCAGCAGAGTAGAAAAAATTGCGGCATTTTTGGATGATGCAAAGCAGGTTGGATGTAACCGTGAATATAATTCTTATTTGGGTTATCTCGACGGTGAAAAGGTGCTTGTGGTATCCACAGGTATCGGCGGTCCTTCTTGTGCCATTTGTGTTGAAGAGCTTGCAAAAATTGGTGTAGATACCTTCATTCGTGTAGGTACTTGCGGCGGTATGCAACCTGAAATTGAACCGGGCGATGTTATTATTGCTACAGGCGCTATCCGTCAAGACGGCACAAGCCGTGAGTATTTACCGATAGAATTTCCCGCTGTTGCCGATTTTAAGGTAACAAGCGCACTTTATAATGCGGCGGAAAATTTGGGTTATGCTAATCATATTGGTGTTGTACAGGCAAAGGATAGCTTCTACGGTCAACACTCACCCGAAAGTATGCCTGTGTCTAGCGAATTGCTCGCCAAATGGGAAGCTTGGAAACGTGGCGGATGCCTGGCATCCGAAATGGAGGGCGCGGCATTATTTATTGTTGGCGCCGCAAGAAAATTGCGTACAGGTGCGGTATTCCATTGTGTATGGAATCAGGAAGCGGCTAAAACCGCAATGCCAAAGGAGCGTAAGGAAGATACCTCAGCGGCAATAAAAACCGCTATTGAAGCCATTCGTATTTTAATTAAACAAGATAAAAAGGATAAATAATATGTGGGAACAAGTTTTAGCTTGTATAGAAAAATATAATACTATAATTATCCACAGGCACGCCCGCCCAGACGGTGATGCTATGGGAAGTCAAATTGGTTTGAAGCATATAATTAAAGAAAACTATCCTCAAAAAAACGTCTATATGGTGGGGGATAGTAACAGTTATTTTAGTTTTATGCCCGACTGCCAAATGGATGAAATTGATGATAGCGTGTATGACGGTGCATTGGCAATACTTCTTGATTCAGCGGCGGCACATCTTATAAGTGATGACCGCTATACTAAGGCTAAAAAAACCGTTCGTATTGACCATCATATTTATTGTGAAACATTCACCGACCTAGAGGTGGTAGATACTACCTTTGAAAGTTGTTGCGGTTTGGTGACAGCCTTTGCGGTGGATTGTGGCTTAAGGTTGAACAAAACTGCAGGCAAGGCGCTTTATACAGGTATGGTTACCGATTCGGGCCGTTTTCGCTATGACAGTACAAACGCACGAAGCTTGCGACTTGCTGCCGCACTTTTAGAAATGGGATTTGATATAAACGAAATTTACCGCGAGCTTTATTCGGATAATTTTGCAAATAAGCTTTTGAAGGCTAAATTTACCTTAAAAATTAAGTTCACACCTAACAATGTAGCCTATATTTACACCACCCGCGAAGAAATGGCTGAGTATGGCAGCAGTGAGTTTTCAATTTCACGCGGTATGGTTGGCACAATGGCGGATATTAAGGGCGTTAATATTTGGGTAAACTTTACCGAAAGCGAAAGCGGTGTTTTATGTGAACTACGCTCAAGCCGTTATAATATTAATCCCATCGCTGTTAAATACGGCGGGGGCGGTCATCAAAAGGCAAGTGGCGCCACCGTGCCCGATTTTGATACCGCAATGGCAATGTTGAATGATTTAGATAAAATGCAGGGAGAAGCAGTATGAACCAAGCTGTAAAGCAACAAATTTTGCAAAAAATTAAAGAAAATGACGTTATTATGATTTTTCGCCATATTCGTAACGACGGCGACTGTGTAGGCTCAAGCAAGGGTTTAAAGCGTATTATAGAGCTTACTTGGCCGCAAAAACAGGTTTACCTTATAGATAATGAATTTGACGAATTCTTGGCATTTTTAGGACCTGATGACGACGATGTTGATGATGAGGTTTACAAATCGGCTTTAGGTATTGTTGTTGATACTGCCACGCCTGACCGTATATCAAATAAAAAGTTTGCTTTATGTAAAGAACTCATAAAAATCGACCACCATATTCCGATTGTGAATTATGGGGATATTATGTGGGTTGAAGAGGAGCGCTCTTCTGCTTGTGAAATGATAGCCGATTTTTATGCCACCTTTAAGGACGAGCTTAAGATTGATAAAGAGGCCGCCACCTATATTTATACGGGTATGGTTACCGATTCGGGCCGATTTAAATATGAAGGTGTTAATGGTGACACAATGCGCAATGCCGCAATTTTGTTAGACCAAGGCATTGATACCGCCACAATTTACGCTAATTTATACCTTAAATCATTTGAATATTTAAAGTTTAAAGCATATATTTATGAAAACATGCAAATTACCGAAAACGGTGTTGCGTATATTCATATTGATAAAGAAATGCGCGAAAGGTTTAATCTTTCACTTGAGCAATCGGGCGCTTGTATAAGCAGTCTTGACGCTATAAAGGGCGCGATTTGTTGGCTGGCGTTTATAGACCAAGATGATGACGAGGGCGCTATTCGCGTAAGACTTCGTTCACGCTTTGTTACCATTAACTGTATAGCCGAAAAATACCGCGGCGGCGGGCATGCTTGTGCCAGCGGTGCTACTGTTTACAGTTGGGAGGAAGCAAAGAAGCTTTTGGCTGATGCTGATGCACATATTAAGGAATATAAAGAAACTCATGAGGGTTGGTTATGAGAATATTAATTACTAACGACGACAGCGTTAACGCTAAACAGTTGTTACCGCTTATAAAATGGTGCCAAAAATTTGGCGATGTTACCACGGTGGTGCCATTAGAACAGCAAAGCGGTAAAAGCCACGGAATTGAAATTTTTAATCCGTTTGAAGTTCGCAAAGTGATATTGGATAGCGAAACTACAGTTATTGCGGTTGATTCTACCCCCGCTGACTGTGTACGTTACGCGGTTTTAGGCTTAGAGCAAAAGTTTGATTTGGTTATATCGGGTATTAACCGCGGGCTTAATATTGGCACAGATACGCTTTATTCGGGCACTGTGGCGGCAGTACAAGAAGCTGCTATATTAGGTATCCCCGCGATAGCGTTATCCACCAATCCCGAAAATTATGATTACGTGATAGATTATCTTGATAGGGTTTGTGATTACGTTGTAACTCATAAGTTATTGCAAAAGCATAGTCTTTATAATATCAACATTCCTTCCAATCCTAAGGAAATACTTATCACCCGTCTTGGCGGTTCGTATTATTCTGATTCGTTTATTGATGCGGGCGATGGTCGTGTTGTGGCTAATGGCAAATGTGTTTACGTTGATTCAGGCAATTTAGAATTGGATACCGACGCTACAATGTCGGGCAATATTTCAATAACACCATTAACAATTGATATGACCGATATGGAAGTATTTAAAAATTTAAGGTAAAAGATTAACTCCCCTACGCGAAGGTAGGGGAGTTTTATTGTGACAAAATCTAAAAGAAAACAGCAGTGGGGTTACCACTGCTGTTTTTTAAGATTTAATTAGTTGCGAACCTTTTTGTTGGTTACTACTAATGCAGAAGCAGCAATAAGAGCTACTAAAGCGATAGCGATGATAGCGAATGTAAGAGCGTCGCCAGTTTCAGGAGATTCAGCATCTTCGTCAACTTCTTCTTCATCTTCATCTTCTACTTCTTCTTCGTCTTCTACTTCTTCTTCGTCTTCATCGTCAACTTCTGGTTCTTCTACTTCGGAATCTTCTGGATCTTCAGGATCTACAGGAGTATCGGGAGTATCAGGTGTGTCAGGATCAACAGGTGTGTCAGGATCTACAGGTGTGTCAGGATCCACAGGTGTGTCAGGATCTACAGGTGTGTCAGGTGTATCGGGTTCAACAGCCTTAACAGGTGTGATTAATAATGCACCTGCGGGGAAGTCAGCAGCAACGAGGTCTGTGTTGTCAACCTTACCAACAACTAAGTCGAAGTAA
>JAZRBQ010000071.1:0-19649 GCA_045635145.1 Acutalibacteraceae bacterium
AAGAGTGCCGTCCATATCGAAGAGAAAGAGTTTAATATTAGAAAACATTAGATTGTTGCAACTCCTGTTTCTTTAGCGGTCTTGATAACTGCCTTTGCAACAACTTCAGCTACGCGCTTATCAAGGGCAGTAGTGATGATGTTTTCTTCAGTGATTTCATCATCAGGAATTAAAGAAGCCAATGCGTAAGAAGTAGCAACCTTCATTTCTTCGTTAATGCAGGTAGCACGGCAATCAAGAGCGCCACGGAAGATACCGGGGAATGCCAATACGTTGTTGATTTGGTTCGGGAAGTCGGAACGACCTGTACCTACAACGCGAGCTCCTGCAGCCTTAGCCAAGTCAGGCATAATTTCGGGAGTGGGGTTAGCCATGGGGAATAAAATTGCATCGTTAGCCATTGACTTAACCATTGCTTCGTCAACAAGGTTAGGAGCAGAAACGCCTACGAATACGTCAGCGCCAACTAATGCATCAGCAAGTGTACCCTTCTTATGTTCAAGGTTAGTAACCTTTGCGATTTCTTCTTGAGCTACGTTATTATTTTCGTCGCCTTCGCAAATGATACCAAAACGGTCAACGAAGGTAAGATTCTTAACGCCGATGTTCATAAGGTGCTTACCGATAGCAATACCTGCAGAACCTGCGCCATTGATAACAACCTTAACTTCACCGATATCCTTCTTAACGAGTTTTAATGCGTTGATTAATGCTGCGGCAACAACGATAGCAGTACCGTGTTGGTCATCGTGGAAAATCGGAATATCGCAGATTTCCTTTAATCTTCTTTCAATTTCAAAGCAGCGGGGTGCTGAAATATCTTCAAGGTTTACACCGCCAAAGCTACCCGAAAGCAAGTAGATTGTACGAACAATTTCGTCAACGTCCTTTGACTTAATGCAAAGCGGAAAAGCGTCAACGTCAGCGAATTCTTTAAATAATGCGCATTTACCTTCCATAACGGGCATACCAGCTTCAGGACCGATGTCGCCAAGGCCCAAAATAGCAGTACCGTCGGTTACAACAGCAACCAAGTTGTTACGGCGGGTTAATTCGTAAGATTTGTTGATGTCCTTTTGTATTTCAAGGCAGGGTTCAGCAACACCGGGGGTGTATGCTAAAGATAAATCTTCGCGAGTGTTGATGGGAGCACGTGAGATAACTTCAATCTTACCTGCCCACTCGTAGTGTTTCTTTAAGGATTCTTGTCTGATATCCATTATATTAGTCCTCCCAAGGGAATTTGTATTGTGTAAGACCTAATTCGTCACGAATTTGGATAATTTCCTTTTGAACTGATTCATTAATCGGAACACCGCTTTCACGAGCAAGACCGATTTCGTATTCTTTTTCACCTGCGGTGTAGATACGTTCAGCACCGGGAGCCTTCTTAGATTCACGCATGCTGCGGCAGATAGCGCCTGCTTTATTACGTGCAATTTCTTCGCCCATAAAGTGGTCGGTATCAATAGCTAAGAACCAGTGACCTAATTGATAAGGACGAATGTTGCCTTCTTCATCCTTACCGTCAAGAGCCTTACCATAAGCACCATCTTGAAGGATTGAAGAGAAGAATTCAACTGCAAGAGCAAAACCGTAGCCCTTGTAACCGCCTAAATCTTCACCGATACCGCCAAGAGTTGTAAGAGCAGCTGTGCCGCCACGAATCTTCTTTAATGCAACGCCAGCGTCACCTTCTACTGCATTACCGTCAGTATCAATGATAGTGCCGGGGTGAACGTCTTCGCCGATTCTTTCATAATATTCTACTTTACCATTTTGTGTAATAGAAGTAGCACAGTCAAAGTTAAAGTCGAATGCTTCGTCAGTAGGAACACCGATTGTAAAGGGGTTAGTACCGAACATACCTTCAACACCGTGAGTAGGAGCAACAGAAGGACGAGCGTTTGTACCGGTCATACCGATACAACCAGCCTTTGTAGCCATTGTGGTGTAGTAACCGGCAATACCGTAGTGGCAAGAGTTACGAACAACAACCATACCTAAGCCGTATTTCTTAGCCTTTTCAATAGCCATAGTCATAGCCTTGTGGCCGATAACTTGACCCATACCGTGATGGCCGTCAACAACAGCTGTGGTTTCGGTTTCCTTAATAATTTCAAAATTGGTAACTGCCTGTTGGATACCTGCTTTAATACGGTCAAGATATACCGGCTTAAAGCGGTTTACACCGTGAGATTCAATACCACGCTTGTCTGAAGCTAAAAGCACGTCTGCACAGATTTCAGCGTCTTCTCTGGGGATGCCATAGCCAACAAAAGAGTCGATCACGAAATTGGTTATGGTTTTCCAATCCACAATGTTTGTTTTGTTCATAATTTTTTCTCCTTTACATACGCATAAACGGCCGCAAATTCGAGTCGCTTATGATTTTTTATTTTATAATGCCGCAAAAGCGGTTTAAAACAAGATAATGATTAATTGTTGTCTTGATATTGTTCAACAATTTTCTTAATGCGGTCAGCAGGGTCTAAAAGACTGCTAATTGAATTATCGTAATTAAGTGTTTCAATAAGTAAAGCGATATATTTTGACATATTAACGCTTTGATACCACTCACGTGATAAGAGTTCGGGTGTTTGATAGATAAGGTTTGTAGTGAAAATCTTATCTATAAGACCTTGTTCATAATATTCGTCAAACTTTTCAAGTCCTTCAACAAAAAGACCAAAGGTTGAGAATATGAAAATACGGCCAGCGCCCATTTCTTTAAGCTTTGCAGCAATATCGAGCATAGATTCACCCGAAGAAATCATATCATCAACGAGGATTAAATCCTTGCCCTTAATATCGTTACCCAAGAATTCGTGAGCTTCGATGGGGTTTCTGCCGTTAACGATAACCGAATAGTTACGGCGCTTGTAGAACATACCGAGTTCTAAGCCTAAAACCGATGAATAGTAAATACAACGGCCCATACCGCCTTCATCGGGAGAAACTATCATTGTGTGGTCACGGTCAAGCTTAATATCCGGAACAGTTTTTAAAAGGGCTTTTATCATCTGATATGTAGCTTGAACATTATCAAAACCATCAAGCGGAATAGCGTTATTAACGCGTGGGTCGTGAGCATCAAAGGTAATAATGTTTTTAACACCCATTGATACTAATTCTTGCAATGCCATTGCACAGTCCATAGATTCACGTGCGGTTCTTCTATGCTGTCTGCCTTCATAAAGCATTGGCATAATAACGGTAATTCTTCTTGCCTTACCTCCAAGCGCTGCAATGATACGCTTCAAATCTTGGAAGTGGTCATCAGGACTCATCGGTACACTGCGACCATACATTTTGTATTCCACGCTGTAGTTAAAGCAGTCGCAAATAATATATGCGTCTAAACCACGTGCAGTATGCTTAAGCACTGCCTTAGCTTCACCTGTACCAAAACGAGGACAGTTAGCAGGAACTACAAAAGTTTCATCATCAGAAACATCGCGCCATTGCTTTAAGTAATAATCAACTTTTGAAGAAATGTCTTCACATCCGCGCATACTGATTAAGGCTAAATCGCCATAAGGAGTATGCTTAAAATCAACACATGCCATTTTAAAAAGCCCCCTATATTAAAATTAATAATATAATACCATATTTTGCATTATAAAAAAAGTCTTTTTATTAAAAAAACCGCAAATTTTTATATTTTATTAAATTAAGACAAAAATTTTCAAAAAATAAACCAAATTTTATGATTTTTTGTTGAATAGACAAACAAAATTTGATATAATAAACTGAAAAATTATCGAAAGGTGATATATTTATGGCAAAGGTTTACCTTTTAACCCACACTCCTCTACCCGAACATAACATAGCTTCTGCTGCTAAATTGTGCTACAGCAGCTCTACAATTTCTACATTGCGTGAAAATTTAACCGACGAAAGCGCTGCAAAATTTGTTGAGATGCTATCAGAAATCGGTCACGAAAGTCCAATTGAACACGCTTCATTTACATTTGGTATAGAAGGTGTTTCACGCGCACTTTTAGCGCAAATAACACGTCATCGTATGGCGTCATTTTCGGTTAAAAGCCAACGTTATGTTCGTGAAGGTGCTTTTGAATATGTTACCCCGCCTGAAATTGAAGCCGTACCCGAAGCCAAAGCAATTTATGATGAAATAATGGCTGAAGACCAAAGAAAATATGATAAGCTTGCTGAAATTTTAAAGGACAAGCATATCCAAACATTTTTAAGCGAAGGCAAGGACGAAAAAACCGCAACCCGTTTGGCCGAGAAAAAAGCAATCGAGGATGCCCGTTTCGTGCTTCCTAACGCTTGTGAAACCCAAATGATTATGACAATGAATGCCCGTTCATTACATAACTTCTTTAAACACCGTTGTTGCAACCGTGCTCAATGGGAAATTAAAGACGTTGCAGACCAAATGCTAGCCTTATGCTTAAAGGTTGCACCCGAATTATTTAAAAATGCGGGTCCCACCTGCGTGCGCGGTGCTTGTAGTGAAGGTAAAATGACCTGTGGAAAGGCACAAGAAATTAGAGAATTTTATAAAGGACTTAAAACAAATGGGTAAACTTATTGTAATTGAAGGTCTTGACGGAAGCGGAAAATCCACACAGTTGGAACTTTTGCCCGAAAATTTAACTAAAAACGGTATTGAATGTAAAAGTGTTTCCTTCCCCGATTATTCCAACCCCTCAAGTACACTTGTTAAAATGTATTTAAAGGGCGATTTTGGCAGTAAACCAAATGACGTTAACGCCTATGCCGCATCCTCGTTTTACGGTGTTGACCGCTATGCTTCCTTTAAAATGAATTGGGGCGAGTTTTATAACAACGGCGGCACTGTAGTTTCAGGCAGATACACCACCTCAAACGCTGTGCATCAATGCTCAAAATTGCCAGAAGATAAATGGGAAGAGTTCTTAGAATGGCTTTATGATTTCGAATATAACAAAATCGCAATCCCCAAACCCGACAAGGTAATTTTCCTTGATATGCCGATTGAAGTTTCACAAAAATTACTCTCTGGCAGATACAATGGTGACGAAAGCAAAAAAGACATCCACGAAAGCGACACCGCATATTTAGCACAGTGCCGAAAGGCAGCTTTATTTACCGCAAAATATTCAAATTGGGATATAATTCCCTGTTCTAAAGACGGCGAACCACGTAGTATTGAAGAAATCGCCGACGACGTTCTAAACTGCGTTTTACAAATTTATAGGTGATTATATGATTTAGTTGTTTTTAGCGGAAGGCTATGAAGAATGTGAAGCCTTAATTCCACTTGATATTTTAAGACGAGCCAACATTGAAGTTAAGACTGTCGGCGTTGGCAATAGCACCATTAAAAGCAGCCACCGTATTCGCCTTAACTGCGACACCACAACCGATAATTTATCCTTTGAAAATCTTCAAGGTATTATTTTACCAGGTGGTATGCCCGGCACATTAAATCTTGAAAAAAGCGATGCTGTTCAAGCCGCAATTGATTATTGCAATAATAACAATTTGCTTATTGCTGCAATTTGCGCGGCACCATTGATTTTAGGGCATAAAAACCTACTTAACGGTAAAAATGCAACCTGCTACCCCGGTTTTGAAAATGAACTTTTTGGTGCAAATTTTTGTGAACAAAAGGTTGTGACTGACGGCAACATTATAACTGCTTGCGGTGTTGGTGCAGCTTTTGAATTTGGTTTTGAAATTTTAAAGCATTTAACCGACCTACAAAAATCCCAAGAAATCAAAAAAACAATGAAATATTAATGGTGAATAATAATGAACAACAATTATAATAATCTACCTGATGACGATTTTATAATCGGCAAAGGATTTGAGGTTGAAACCGAACCGCAAATCCCCACACAAAAACCGCGCAAAAAGAAAAAATCACGTAACACGCTAAAATCTACCATTTGGATTCTTTTGATTTTTGCGGTTTCTATTGTTTTGGCGCTTACTGTAATTTACCTTGGTGCAGATTATATGGGTATAGGCTTTGGCAGAGGTGACGAAGTTACAATTGAAATACCGCAAGGTACCCCCACCGCTAAAATTGCCGAAATTTTAGAAGACAGCGGTGCTGTTAAAGTGCCCTTTGCTTTTAGACTTTATGCAAAATTAAAGGGTTGCGACAGCCAATTTAAATACGGTGTATATAACTTCAGCACCGAAGCCGGTTACGATTCGATTGCTGAAATGTTAGTTTCACAAGGTGCTAAAGCGCAAAGCGTTACCGTTACAATTCCCGAAGGTACAGGAATTAATGATTATACTAAAAACGTAAACGGCGAAAAGGTTGTTGTACCCGGCATTGCTACCTTGCTTGAAAAGGCAGGCGTTTGTACAAAAGACGACTTCTTAAACGCCCTTGACAACGTTGAACTTAAGGGTAAGTTACTTTCGAACACCGACCCCGACCGCACCTACCACACACTTGAAGGTTATTTATTCCCCGAAACATACGATTTTTACAACTACGATTCAAAAGAATGTGCCGAATTAGCGGTGAAAAAAATGCTCGCCGAATCCGAAAAGCGCATCAGCGATGATATGTATAAAAAAGCTGAAGATATGGGCTATAATATGCATCAAATTCTTACAATGGCATCTATAATTCAAATGGAAGCAGGCACCGATGCTGAAGCATTACCAAAAATTGCTGCTGTGTTCTATAACCGACTTGACAGCAATGATTTTGCAACGCTCGGCTCTTCCCCCACCTGTTACTATGGCGATTCCTTTAAGCGAGACGATGGTAGATACAACACCTACACCGCTAAAGGCTTGCCACCCGGACCTTTGTGCTCACCCAGTATTGACGCTATAAAAGCAGCACTTAACCCAGACAGTAACGAATATTTTTATTTTGTTACCGATGCCAAGGGTAAGTTCTACTTTCACAAAACATTACAAGAACAAAATCAAACCATAAATAAACTTAAACAGGATAAAAATTGGATTTATGAATACTTCAACTAATAAAATACCCGAACTTTTATGTCCCGCTGGTGATTTAACCCGTCTTAAAGCCGCGGTAGATTACGGTGCTGATGCCGTTTACCTTGCGGGTGAAGAATTTGGTATGCGTACCGCCGCATCAAATTTTGGTATAGAAGACCTTAAAGAAGGCGTGAAATACGCTCACGATAACGGTGTTAAGGTTCATCTCGCTTGCAACACTATCCCCCACAATGACGAAATCCCCCGCCTTCCCGCTTTTTTAGAGCAAGTCAACGATATTGGTGTGGATGCCGTTATTTCGGCTGATTTAGGCACAATCGGTATGGTGAAAAAATATGCACCAAATGCGGAACTTCACGTGTCAGTACAATCAGGTATATGTAACTACGAAACCGCAAATGCTTTTTATAATTTAGGCGCAAAACGCGTTGTTTTAGCACGCGAATTATCCTTAAAAGAAATTGCCGAAATCAGAGCTAAAACACCCAAAGAATTAGAAATTGAAGCCTTTGCTCACGGCGCTATGTGTGTTTCATTCTCGGCAAGGTGTTTGCTTTCAAGTTATATGACGGGTCGCGATGCTAACCGTGGCGACTGCGCTCAGCCTTGCCGTTGGAGTTATTCTTTGATGGAAGAAAAACGCCCGGGACAATACTTCGATATTACCGAAACCGACAAAGGCACCTACATTTTAAACGCTAACGATTTGTGTATGGCAGAGCATCTAGATAAAATGCGTGATGCGGGCGTAGATAGCATCAAAATCGAAGGTCGTGCTAAATCGCACTATTACGTCGCCGTTACTACCAACGCTTACCGTGGTGCACTCGACAGCCTAAAAAATGCCGACGGCGATTGGAAATGTCCCGAATGGGTTATGGAAGAACTTAACAAAATCAGTCACCGCAACTATTCTCAAGGTTTCTTCTTCGGCAGACCTGAAAACGCCCAGACCTACGCTAATGCAGGCTATGTGCGCGATTATTCGGTTGCCGCTATTGTTGACGGATATGAGGATGGAATGATTATTGCAACCCTTAAAAACAAATTCTTAAAAGGTCAGGAATTTGACTGCTTAGAGCCAAGGCAAAAACCGTTTATCGTAAAAGCCGACAAGGTTTTTGACGAAAAAAATAATGAAATTGACTCTGCACCGCATCCAATGATGACGGTTAAAATTCCGTATGAACGCGAAGTAAAAAAAGGCTCACTTCTTAGAATGAAAGCCGATTAAAGCAACACCTCTTGCCAATAATAAGCAAGAGGTGTTTTTTATGTCTAATAAACTATTTTGGCGAATTTTTTCAAAAAGAAGTATTATTTGTTTTTCAATAATTGCTGTCATGTTTTTTGTTACGATTTTGCGCTTAACTTCAATTTCTACTTCAAATTATAGCGAAGTGCAACATATACAAAGCTCACTTAAACTTAAAATTTCTGATAACCGCGGCACTATTTTTGATTGCAATAAATATCCCATAACAAATTCAAAAAAGAAAATCATTGCGGCGGTTTCTCCAACACCGCGAGCGATTACCGCCATTAGCCAAATGCTTAAAGGCGATGATTTGGAAAACCTATTAGAACAACTACGAAACGGCAAACCTGTCACTTGCCAAGTAGAAGAAATAATTGAATGTGACGGCATAATATGCACCGAAATTTATGAAACTGACAGCCAAATTCCGGCAATTCACACCATAGGTTATACAAACAGCGACAATATAGGTGTAAGCGGTATACAAAAGGCTTATGAGGATACTTTAAAAAGCAAAGGTTCAATTTACATCCGTTACGCTTGCGACGGAAAAGGACGAATTTTATCAGGAATTACACCCGAAATAACAAATCAAATGTCGCCATACTCAAGTGGTGTTGTAACCACAATAGATATTAATATACAAAAAATTGCAGAAGCTGAAGCCGACAATTTAGGTCTTGGAGCGATAGTGGTGGCTGATGCAAAAACTTCAAAAATACGAGCAATTGTAAGCCGTCCAAATTTCACTCTGGACAACATAGAAAACGCCCTTGAAAGCTACGATTCACCTATGTTTAACCGAGCTTTAGGGGCGTATAATGTCGGCTCAATTTTCAAGCCTTGCGTTGCGGCTGCGGGTTGTGAAAATGGCTTTAAAAATTTCACCTACAACTGCACAGGTTCGTTTGAAATCATAGACCGCACCTTTCGCTGTCACGAACACAACGGACACGGATTTGCCGATATGAATTTTGCCATTGCCAATTCTTGCAACACCTATTTTTACAACTTTGCCTTTAAAATCGGTAAAAATCCCATTCTAAACTGTGCGAATGCCCTAAACTTTGGCAAATCAATAAAAATCTGCGATAACATTACCACTTCTAAGGGCAGTTTGCCAACCGCTGAAAGTCTTGAAAATCTTGCTCATTTGGCTAATTTCAGCATTGGTCAGGGGGTATTCACCGCAAGTCCTGTTTCAATGCTGACATTATATACAGCAATTGCAAACAACGGACAATATTATCTTCCGAGTATAGTTGAAAGCACTATAGAAAACGGTTATGAAAACAAGTATAACATCGGCAGTCCTACCAAAGCTTTTAGCGAAGCTACTGCTCAAAAATTAAAGGAAGCGCTTTCGCAGGTGATTACCGAAGGAACGGGTATTCTAGCCAAACCTGAAACTGTTACCGCGGGCGGTAAAACCGCCACAGCACAAACTGGCAAATATGAAAATTCCGTAGAAGTTAACAGTAGTTGGTTTTGTGGATTTTTCCCGCTAGATGACCCCAAATACGTAATCATTGTCTTTTCGCAAGACACAAAAAAACAAACTGAATCCTGCGCCAAAATATTTGCCCAAATCGCCGATAAAATCACGGCTTTACCTTAAAAATGCAAGTTGACAAAACGCCTATATAAGTATATAATAAATTTGTATGTTTAAAATTTATAAAAGGAAGTTTTTGTATGAAATGGACCTCACTTAATGATCTTAGAGAAAAATATCTTGCCTTCTTTGAATCAAAAGACCATTTAAGGCTTGGAAGTTTCTCTTTGGTGCCAAATAACGACAAATCTTTATTGCTTATAAACTCGGGTATGGCGCCGATGAAAAAGTACTTTACAGGTGAAGTAACTCCACCTAGCGTTCGTGTTACCACCTGCCAAAAATGTATCCGCACACCCGACCTTGAACGTGTTGGTATTACCGCACGCCACGGTACATTTTTTGAAATGCTCGGCAACTTCTCTTTCGGTGATTATTTCAAGTCCGAAGCTATCACTTGGGCTTGGGAATTTTTAACCGAAACCTTGGAAATTCCCGCTGAACTTTTATGGCCTTCAGTTTATGAAGAAGACGATGAAGCATATAATTTCTGGCGTGACGTTATAGGAGTACCCGAAGAAAGAATCGTTAGAATGGGCAAAGCCGATAACTTCTGGGAACACGGCACAGGTCCTTGCGGTCCTTGTAGTGAAATTTACTTTGACCGTGGCGAAAAATACGGCTGTGGCTCACCCGACTGTAAACCCGGTTGCGATTGCGACAGATATATGGAAATCTGGAACAACGTATTTTCACAATTCAACAATATGGGCGACGGCACTTATACCGAACTTGAACATAAAAACATTGATACAGGTATGGGTCTTGAAAGACTTGCTTGCGTTATGCAGGATGTTGACAATATGTTCGAAGTTGACACAATCAGAAACATTTTAGACAATGTTTGCAAAATTTCAGGCAAAGAATACGGAAAAGACAATTCTACCGATATTTCTATCCGCGCTATTACCGACCACGCCCGTGCTGCTACATTTATGATTAGTGACGGTATTATTCCTTCAAACGAAGGCCGTGGCTACGTGCTTCGCCGTATTATTCGCCGTGCTGTTCGTCACGGTAAATTAATCGGTATTAACCGCCCATTCTTTATGGAGCTTTGTGATACCGTAATTAATGAAAATAAGGCAGGTTACCCTGAACTTATTGAAAAGAAGCAATTGATTACTAAGGTTATCAACAACGAAGAAGCATCATTCAACAAAACTGTTGACGCAGGTCTCACAATGCTCGAAGGTCTTGCAAAAGAAGGCGAAATCTTCGCGGGCGACAACGCATTTAAGCTTTATGATACCTACGGCTTCCCCATTGACCTTACCATCGATATTTTAAAGGAAAAAGGCATTGAGGTTGACATTGACCGCTTTAATGAGCTTATGCAAGAACAAAAGCAAAAGGCTCGTAATGCGCGTAAATCTGCCGATGGCGAAAGCTGGAAGAGCGATGGCATTACCTTTGAAAACATAGACCAGACCATTTTTGTTGGTTACAGCGAAAATGAATGTGAAACAAAAATCATTGACGTTGTAGTTGAAGGCGAACATACCGAAAGTGCGCTTGAAGAACAAAAAGCCATTATCGTTCTTCGCGAAACTCCCTTCTATGCTGAAAGCGGCGGTCAGGTTGGCGATACTGGTGTAATTTCTACCGAAAGCGGTAAATTTACCGTAACCAACACCACAAAAACTTCGGGCGGTATTATTACCCACTTTGGTTTTGTAAGCGAAGGCGCAATTAGTGTTAACGATACTGTTTCAGCTAAAATTGACGTTAAACGTCGCAACGCTATTCGCCGCAACCACACAGCCGCTCACCTTTTACAATCCGCACTCCGTAAAGTGCTTGGCAACCACGTTGAACAAGCCGGTCAGTTAGTAAACGACACTACCGTACGTTTTGACTTTACACATTTCTCAGCTTTAACTGCCGAAGAACTTAAAGCAGTTGAAAACACCGTAAACGAAGCGATCTTAAATGCTGTTACGGTTGAAAATACCGAAATGCCTATTGATGAAGCTAAAAAACTTGGCGCTATGGCATTGTTTGGCGAAAAATACGGCGATGTTGTTCGCGTTGTAAACGCAAAAGACGTATCGGTTGAACTTTGCGGCGGTACACACGTTGATAATACTGCAAAAATCGGTTTATTCCACATTAATTCCGAATCAAGCGTTGCTGCAGGTGTACGCCGTATTGAAGCAGTAACAGGTGCTAACGTACTTACCGTTATTGAAAATTACATCAACCTTGCAACCGATACTGCCGACGCGTTAAAGGCTTCGAATATTAACGATATTGCAAAACGCGCAACTATCGTTATGACCGAACTTAAAGAAACTCAAAAGACCCTCGAAAAGACACAGGCTCAAATTGCAAATGCAAAAATCAGCAGTCTTTTAGATGGTGCAACCGAAGTTTCGGGTCTTCGCGTTATTGCTAAGGACCTTAAAAACACCACTGCCGATGAGCTCCGCAAGATGTGTGATATTGTTAAGGGCGACAACCCCGACACTGTTACAGTTTTTGCAGGTGTTAACGGCGAAAAATTAACCTTCTGTGCTGCTTGCGGTAAAGATGCACTTGCAAAGGGCGTTCACGCAGGTAACTTGGTTCGTGAAATTGCAAAGCTTACAGGCGGTAACGGCGGTGGCAAACCCGACAGCGCTATGGCAGGCGGTAAAGACGTTACTAAGTTACAAGACGCACTTGATAGCGTAGTATCTTTGGTTGAATCGCAAATTAAATAAGGTGATATTATGAATGATTGTTTATTTTGTAAAATCATAAAGGGTGACATTCCAAGCACTAAAGTATATGAAAATGAATTTGTATATGCATTTAAGGATATCGACCCTCAAGCCCCTTTCCACGCAATTGTTATTCCAAAAGAACACATTGCATCGGCTGATGAAATTACCGCCGATAACAGTCACTATATCGCAAAGATTTTTGAAGCTATTGCAGAAATTGCAAAACTTGAAAACCTTGAAAACGGCTACCGTGTTGTAAATAACTGTGGTAAAGACGGAGGTCAAACCGTCGGTCATATTCACTTCCATTTATTAGCACGTCGCAATTTAGCTTGGCCCCCAGGTTGATTTTAAGGACGGTTTTTTATGAAAAAAGATATTACTTTAATTGTTATGGCGGCAGGTATGGGCAGTCGTTTTGGCGGTCTTAAACAAATTGAGCCTGTTGGCAAAAACGGCGAAGCAATCCTCGACTTCACTGTTTACGACGCTATTAAAGCGGGATTCACAAAGGTTGTTTTTGTTATTAAACACGCCATTGAAAAGGATTTTAAAGAATTTGTTGGCGCACGAATTGCAAAAAAAATCAAGGTTGAATACGTTTTTCAAGAAATTGATAAACTCCCGGATGGTTTTACCGCCCCTTCTGACCGCGTAAAACCTTGGGGTACTGCCCACGCTATTCTTTGCTGTAAAGACGTTGTAAAAGAACCCTTTGCTGTTGTTAATGCTGACGACTTCTACGGCCGCTCGGCTTTACAAAAGGTTGCCGACTTTTTACTAACCGAAGAAAATAATTATTGTATGGTTGGCTTTCGTCTTGCCAATACCTTAACTGAAAACGGTTCGGTTTCACGCGGCGTTTGTGAAATTGACAACCAAAATTGCTTGACAAGAGTAACCGAAAGAACTAAAATTATTGACTGTAAATACACCGAAGACGACGGTAATACCTGGACTCCCCTTTCACCTGATACGGTTGTTTCGATGAATCTTTGGGGATTTATGCCCGATATGTTCGACTTCATTGAAAAAGGCTTTAATGAATTTTTAAAAATGAATATAAATACCCCTAAATGCGAATATTATTTACCAACAGTAGTATCTTCTCTTATTGACAACGGCCAAAAAAGTGTTGAGGTTTTAGTTGCAGAAGACCGTTGGTACGGCATTACCTATAAAGAAGATAAAGAAAATGTTGTTAATGCAATCGGCAAAATGATTGATGCCGGTATGTATGAAAATATTTAAAGGAGAATTTTTATGAATTTCATCACTGTAAAAGATTACGAAACATTAAGTCGCAAGGCTGCTGCTATTATTGCTGCCGAAGTAATCGCTAAACCCGATTGCGTTTTAGGTCTTGCAACCGGCTCTACCCCTGTTGGTGCATATAAATGCCTTATTAAAGCATACAATGACGGTGACCTTGATTTTTCTAAAGTAAAATCAATCAACCTTGACGAATACGTTGGTCTTGACGTTACTAGCGACCAAAGCTATCGCTACTTTATGAACGACAATCTTTTTGACCACGTTAATATTGACAAGGCAAACACCTATGTTCCTAACGGTAAATCAAGCGACATGATTGCTGAATGCCAAGATTATGATGACCGCATTAAAGAAATGGGCATCGATATTCAGCTTTTAGGTATCGGTCTTGACGGTCATATTGGTTTTAATGAACCCGAAGACCACTTCACTAAGGAAACTCACGTTGTTACACTTGACCCTTCAACAATTGAAGCGAACGCTCGTTTCTTTGAAAGCATCGACGACGTTCCGAAAACTGCTGTTACAATGGGTATGGGCGGCATTATGTCGGCTAAAAAGGTATTACTTATTGCAAACGGCGCCGCTAAAAAGGCCGTTGTAGAAAAGGCATTCTTCGGTCCTATCACTCCGGAAGTTCCCGCTTCTATTTTACAGTTGCACCCCGATGTAACCGTTATTTTCAGCGAAAATTAAGGAGAAATTGGGATGTTTAAAAAGACCAAAGGATTAATAAATGAATTTAAAGCATTTATAATGCGCGGCAACGTTATCGATATGGCTGTCGGTGTAATTATTGCAGGTGCTTTCGGCAAAATAACCACAAGCCTCGTTAACGACGTATTTATGCCCTTCATCGGTTGGCTTATCGGCGGTTTCGATTTGAGCAAGTTCAATATCGTGCTCTCACCCGAAGTTGTTGATGAAGCAGGCGCTGTTGTTACCCCAGCTGTAACAATTGGCATCGGTACTTTTCTTGTTACTATCATCGACTTCCTTATTATTGCCTTAGTTGTATTTATGGTAATTAAGGTTTTCGCCAAGGCTAAAGAACTTTCTGAAAAAGCTCTTTCAAAACAGGCTGAAGCTGAAGTTGAAGAAATTGTTGAAGAACCAAAGCCAACTTCCGAAGAATTATTGGCTCAAATTCTTGAAGAAATCAAGAAAAAGTAATATATTTTCAAAAAACTATACGGCAGTGTTGATTAATTTCAGCACTGCCTTTTTATATAATAAATTAATTCAAAAAACTTAATAAAAAGGTTGACTTTACCAAGATAAAGTGGTAATATGGTAAAGTGATATTTCAAAAAGGAGAATTATTATGAGTTTTCGTTCAAAATCCGTTGACAGACTTTTCCAAACCTTTTTAAATTTAGAAACAATTGATGAATGTTATGCATATTTTGAAGACCTTTGCACCATTAAAGAGTTATTGGATATGGCACAAAGGCTGGATACTGCCATTCTTTTAAAGGAAGGTCTTAGCTACCAAAAAATTTGCGAACAGGTGGATATCAGTTCGGCAACCGTTGGTCGCGTAAGCAAGTGCTTAAATTACGGTAGCGGCGGATATAACACCGCAATCGAAAAACTTCAAAAGGGTGAAAACTAATGAATATTAACATATTACAACAAAGTGAACGCATTTTATTTTCACTTCGCTCACTTTATGACAAATACGGTTATTCCCGTTATAAAATGAACAAATTTGAAGAATACGACCTATATGCCAGAAATAAAGACTTCCTTATATCTGACGAAGTTATTACCTTTACCGATAAAAGCGGTAAATTAATGGCACTAAAGCCCGACGTTACCCTTTCAATCGTTAAAAACACAAAGGATGATTTTGAAAGTGTACAAAAGCTTTACTATAACGAAAACGTTTATCGTGTAGCGAAAGGCTCGAATTCTTTTAAAGAAATTATGCAGGTTGGTCTTGAAGCTATCGGCAACATTGACAGCTACTGTGTTTATGAAGTTTTAATGTTAGCGGCAAAAAGTCTTGAATCTACCAACAAAAACTGCATTCTCGAATTTTCACATCTAGACCTTTTGTCAGAACTGATTGACTATATTAAAATTCCTGCTAGTGACAAGCCACAGGTTATGCACCTTATAAGCGAAAAAAACATCCACGAATTAATACGACTTTGTAAGGAACTTGATATACCCGAAGATAAATACAATATCTTAAAGGAAGTTGTAACTATCTATGGTACAATCGGTGAAACTTTACCCAAAATCACTTCTTTACTTAGCGGTATAGTAAGTGATACCACCCTATCAGAATTTATTAATATTGCAAATTCACTTAACACATCGGTAGAAAATGATATTTTCCGTATTGATTTTTCAATCATAAGCGACAGCAGATATTACAACGGCTTTGTTTTCCGCGGTTTTGCCGAAGGTATCCCCACAAGTATTCTTTCGGGCGGCCAGTATGATAGTATGATGGCGAGAATGAAGCGCAAATCACGCGCTATCGGCTTCGCGGTTTATCTTGATACCCTTGAAGAATATGAAACAAGCAACTTTGACGTTGAAAACTTGCTCATATATGACGAAAAAACCGACATTACTGCAATTGAAAAGCAGGTAAGAGCTATTACAGATAACGGAGAAAGCGTTTTAGCGCTTAAAAAAATTCCAACCGATATTAAATATAAAAACCTTATTACTTTGAAAAACGGCGAGGTGGTAACAAATGAATAATATGCTTAACGTTGCCTTGCCTAAGGGTCGCCTTGGCGAAAAGGTTTATGCAATGTTTGAAAAGGCGGGTTTCCCCTGCCCCACAATCAAAGAAAATAACCGTAAACTTATATTCGAAAATGAAGAATGCGGTGTTCGTTACTTTTGGGTAAAACCCAGTGACGTTGCAATTTACGTCGAACGTGGCGCGGCCGATATAGGTGTTGCAGGTAAGGATATTTTGCTCGAATATGAGCCCGATATTTATGAACTATTGGACCTTAATATCGGCAAATGCCGTATGGCAGTAGCCGCTAAATCCGATTTTCGCGATAACCCTGTTAAGCAATTAAAGGTTGCTACAAAATTTTCCAAAATTGCTACAAACCACTATCTTTCTAAGGGTCGCGATATTGATATTATTCATCTTAACGGCTCAATTGAAATTGCACCAATTCTTAACCTATCCGACGTAATTGTCGATATTGTAGAAACAGGAACCACCCTGAAGGAAAATAACCTTACAGTTATTGAAGAAATCGTGCCAATAAGCGCGCGACTGATTTCTAATAAGTCATCCTACAAATTCAAAAGTAGCCAAATTGACAAAGTTGTTCGCTCAATAGCTGAACAAGTGGAGGAAGCATTATGATTAGCATTTTAAAATATAACGAGGTTGCAAAGGAAGATATTTTTGCACGTGTAACACCCACCGTAAATGTTGAAGCAATTGTAACCGACATTATTAATAACGTTAAAGAAAACGGCGATGCGGCGCTTTTTGAATACTGCAAAAAGTTTGACAAGGCAGAACTCGCCGCTTTACAGGTGACCGAAGCCGAAATTGAGGAAGCCATGACCTTGGTTGATGACCGCTTTATTGAAATTCTCAAAAAAGCTGCCGCCAACATTCGTAAGTTCCACGAAAAACAGGTTCGCAACAGCTTTATAATTAACGATGAAGACGGCATAATTATGGGTCAAAAGGTAATTCCTGTTGACCGTGCAGGTCTTTACGTACCGGGCGGCACAGCGGCTTATCCTTCAACCGTGCTTATGGATTCTATTCCTGCCAAAATCGCAGGTTGTAAAGAGGTTGTAATTGTAACACCACCTAATGCACAAGGTAAAATTAACCCCGTAATTTTAGCGGCGGCGCGTATTGCAGGTGTTGATAAAATATTTAAGGTTGGCGGCGCACAGGCTATTGCCGCTTTGGCTTACGGCACCGAATCCATCCCTAAGGTTGATAAAATCGTAGGTCCAGGTAACGCTTTTGTTGCCGAAGCTAAAAAACAGGTTTTCGGTCAGGTATCTATCGATATGATTGCAGGACCAAGCGAAATTTTAATTATTGCTGATGGCAAAACAAACCCAAAACACGCAGCTGCAGATTTGCTTTCACAAGCCGAACACGATAAATTAGCGAGTGCTGTTTTGGTTACCGATTCACTTGAACTCGCAAAGGCGGTAAGCGCTGAGCTAGAAATTCAAATTCCGCAGCTTTCACGAAGCGAAATCGCACGCGAATCTATAGATAATAATGGCAAAATTATTGTTGCCGACAATTTAGATGAAGTAATTGAAATTTCAAACGAATTAGCACCCGAACACCTTGAACTTTCTGTTGAACAACCTTTTGATTATCTTGATAAAATCCGTCACGCAGGCTCAATCTTTATGGGCCGTTATACTCCCGAAGCTTTGGGCGACTATTTTGCAGGTCCTAATCACACGCTCCCCACAGGCGGTACTGCAAAATTCTCAAGTCCATTATCGGTTGATGATTTCGTAAAGAAAACACAATACACTTATTACACACGCGAAGCACTCCAGAAGGTAGCAAAAGACGTTGGCTACTTTGCCGAAATGGAAGGTCTTACCGCACACGCAAAGAGTGCAACAATTCGCACCGAGGAGAAAAACTAATGAGCCGTTTTTTTAGTGAAAAACACGCTTCTCTTGTGCCATATACACCGGGCGAACAACCCAAAGGTATGACTCTTACCAAGCTTAACACAAACGAGTCACCCTTTCCCCCATCACCAAAAGCACAAGAATTATCAAAAAAAGCTGCCGAAGAACTATATCTATACTCAGACCCCGAATGCCGTGATTTAAAGGCGGTTGCAAGTGAATATTTTGGAATAAACGAAGACCAAATCATCTTCACAAACGGTAGCGATGACGTGCTTAATTTCGCTTTTTGTGCCTTTTGTGATGAAGAACGACCCGCGGTATTCCCCGATATTACATACGGCTTTTATTCGGTTTTTGCCGATTATAACCACGTACCCTATGAAACAATACCGTTAAAAGAAGATTTCACAATCGATATTAACGACTATATAGGCATAAATAAAAATATTTTTATTGCTAACCCAAATGCTCCTACAGGTATTGCTTTACCACTTTGTGATATTGAAAAAATTATTGCAAGCAATCCTAATAATATAGTACTTATTGATGAAGCATACGTAGATTTTGGCGGCGAAAGTGCGATAAAACTTATTGATAAATATAACAATTTAATTGTAACCCAAACTTTTTCTAAATCGCGTTCAATGGCGGGCGCACGTTTAGGCTTTGCGGTTGGTAATCGTGACCTCATTGCCGACCTTAACACTATTAAATACTCAACCAACCCTTATAACGTAAACCGTATGACAGCGGCAGCAGGTATTGGCGCGATACTCGATAACGATTATTTTAAAGCCAACTGTCAGACTATTATTGACAACCGCGAATGGACTGTGAATGAACTTAAAAATATGGGTTTTTCGGTACTCGATTCCAAAGCAAACTTTGTTTTTGCCAAATCGGATAAAATTGACGGTAAAACCCTTTATTCACGCCTTCGTGAAATGGGTATTTTGGTTCGTCATTTTGATAGCGAACGCTTGTGCCAGTTTAACCGCATAACTATAGGAAGTAAAGCCCAAATCCAAACCCTTATAAACGCTATAAAAAGCATTTTGGAGGAAATATGATGAGAACATCTAATATCACAAGAACAACAAAAGAAACTGATATTAAGTTAAGCCTTAATCTTGACGGTACGGGAGACAGCAAAATAGATACCGGTTGCGGTTTTTTAGACCATATGCTTACCCTTTTTGCTAAGCACGGCCGTTTTGACCTT
>JAZRBQ010000072.1:0-4792 GCA_045635145.1 Acutalibacteraceae bacterium
GGCTTGGGTTCGCCCTTCGGCTTACCTAAGTGTGAGCAAAGAATAACCTTGCCGCCGTCAGCAATCAATTTTTCGATTGTGGGGAGTGCAGCATTGATACGGTTTTCGTCGGTGATAACGCCGTCTTTAAGCGGAACGTTAAAGTCGCAACGAACGAGTACCTTTTGACCTTTTACGTTGATATCATCAACTGTCTTTTTGTTAAGAGCGTTCATTTTAATAACATCCTTCCTAAGTTTGTTAATTTTTTTACAATATCTATTTTACCACAAAATATATATTTTTCAATATATATTTTACGTTTTCACGTAGAAATATTACAGTTCTTCCCACTTATAATTATGCAATTGCCCTAAATTTTGAAGTTCGGGGTAGTTCCATTGGCGTAATACTTCGTAAGTAGCAATGGCAACCGAGTTTGAAAGGTTTAAACTTCGGATGTCGTACTGCATTGGAATACGAACACAAGTGTCGGGGTTTTTGATAAGTAATTCTTCGGGGAGTCCTTTGGTTTCTTTGCCAAAAAGCAGGTAACAGTTGTCGGGGTAAGCGACGTCACTGTGGGCGTGGCGACCTTTTGTTGTGAAGTAGAAAAAATCGCCTTTGTTTTTCTCAAAAAATTCGTCAATATTTTCGTAATAGGTTATGTCAAGATATTGCCAATAATCAAGACCTGCGCGTTTGAGCTTTTTATCGTCGATTTTAAAGCCCATTGGGCCTACCAAATGCAATCTTGCACCTGTGGCGGCACAGGTACGCGCAACGTTACCCGTGTTTTGCGGAATTTCGGGTTCAACCATAACAATGTTTAATTTAGCCATTTATATCACCGCCCATTATTATATATCTTGTAATTTACTCTTGTCAAGGTTTATAATTAGTGGTATAATGCTAAAAAATGCTTTGGAGTAGCTTATGAAAATTAGTGCTGATGTTTTAGAAAAAGTAAGATTATACGAAGGGAATAACCGTATTAGATACGCTAAAATTGACGGTAGTCTTTATAAATCGGTTAAATCGGTATGTTTTTTGGCGGTGTTGTTTACCTTAGTTATGAATTTTTTCTTTGTAATGGGTAATGTTTTGAGCAAAGACCGCTTTGAAGTTTTTGAAAATTCGGTTTATATGGTTGTAGTATTATCGGTTTTGCTTATATTGGCTTTTGTGTTAATTAAGTTTAAGGATTATTGCTTGGCACATATTTCGGCATTTTTGCTGAATGTTGGCAGCAGCGTGTGTTTGACAGTTGTTTTTGCAAGACAATTAGAGGATGTTGTAGGCTATAAAACATCTTTTTATTGGCGTCATTTTGCGCCGCTTTGCCTTATTGTGCTTCTAAGCTTTTGGGCTACAATAATTGCAGTAAGGGCAATTTTAAAGACACAAAAGTCATACAAAATTGTTATGGAAAACATACCTCAAAAAGAAAGCAGTGATTTTGACGGTTATGAAAAACAGTTTGACTATAATAGCGAAGATTAAGACCGATTTTCCTACAAAGTTTGGTATTCCGCGTCAAAGCGGACTAGTAAATACTAAAGCGAAAATTGTTTTTGAAAAAGACTATCGTGATGATTCGGCGTTACGTGGTTTGGAAGAGTTTTCACACCTTTGGCTAATTTGGGGATTTTCTGAAAATAAGGCTACCTCATGGTCGCCAACGGTCCGCCCGCCACGTTTGGGCGGTAACAAAAGGGTAGGTGTGTTTGCTACTCGTTCACCCAACCGACCTAATCCAATCGGTCTTTCAAGTGTAAAGATAGAAGATATTTTTCGCGACGGTCAAAACGGTATGGTAATTACCGTTTCGGGCGCAGATTTGCTTGACGGCACACCGATATATGACATTAAACCATACTTGGCTTATACCGATTCCCACCCCGATGCAGTCGGCGGTTTTGCCGACAACGTTATGGGGGATAATTTGAAGTGTGAAATTCCGCAAGATATAATTAAAAAAATTGACCCTGACTGTTTAGAAAATTTAAAAGAAATATTACAAAGTGACCCAAGACCTCACTATCAAAATGATGACCGAATTTATGCCTTTGAATATGCTAAATATCATATCGAATTTAGGGTAGAAAACGGAATTTTAACGGTATTGAGTCTTACTGAATTAAAGGATGAAAAAGATGTATAAAATTTTATCTAAAAAGGTTTTAAATCCAACCGTTACACAAATGGATATTGAAGCGCCACTTGTGGCCAAAAAAGCACAAGCAGGGCAGTTTATAATTCTTCGTGTTGATGAAGACGGCGAGCGCATTCCCTTGACCGTTGCAGGTTTTGATAGGGAAAAGGGTAGTGTCCGCATTATTTTCCAAATCGTTGGTGCTACAACCTATAAGTTGAATTTAAAGAACGAAGGCGATTATATTGCCGATTTTGTTGGTCCTTTGGGTAAGGCAACCGAAACCGACGGACTCAAAAAGGTTTGTGTTGTGGGCGGTGGTGTTGGCTGTGCTATTGCTTTACCTGTGGCGCAAAAACTTAAGGAACTCGGATGTGAAGTTCACTCAATAATCGGTTTTAGAAATAAGGATTTAGTTATTTTAGAAGATGAATTCAAAAACGCTTCATCTAAACTTACTATTATGACCGATGACGGTTCATACGGTACTAAAGGTCTTGTTACTGAGCCTTTAAAAACCGCTTTGGAAAATGGCGAAAATTACGACGAAGTAATCACAATAGGACCCCTTATTATGATGAAGTTCGTTGTTGCCACAACCAAGCCTTTTGGCGTTAAAACCACCGTTTCTATGAACCCTGTTATGATTGACGGTACAGGTATGTGTGGCGGTTGTCGTTTGACCGTTGGGGGAGAAACCAAATTTGCTTGCGTTGACGGTCCCGATTTTGACGGCTTTTTGGTAGATTTTGACGAAGCGATGAACCGCAGTGCTACTTATCGTGATTTTGAGCGCCACGCTTATGAAGAATCTTGCAATTTATTTAAAAAGGAAGTGGAATAATGCCTGCAAATATGTCGCTTAAACGAAACGAAATGCCTACACAGGATGCGGGTGTTCGTTCTACAAATTTTAACGAAGTTGCATTAGGTTACAGCGAAGAAACCGCCATAAACGAAGCGCTTCGTTGCCTTGAATGTAAAAATATGCCTTGTGTTACAGGTTGCCCTGTAAATATTCATATACCTGAATTTATAGGTAAAATTAAAGAAGGCGATTTCGAAGGTGCATACCAAGTAATTGCTAAATCTTCAAGCCTTCCCGCCGTTTGCGGTCGTGTTTGTCCGCAAGAAACCCAGTGTGAATCTAAATGTGTCCGTGGTATCAAGGGTGAAAGCGTTGGTATAGGCAGACTTGAACGCTTTGTAGCCGACTGGCACAACGCACACAATACCGATGCAGTTGTAAAACCCGAAAGTAACGGTCATAAGATTGCTATCGTAGGGTCAGGTCCTTCGGGTCTTGCTTGTGCGGGTGATTTGGCTAAAAAGGGTTACCAAGTAACCGTGTTTGAAGCCTTGCACGTTGCGGGCGGTGTTTTGGTTTACGGTATTCCCGAATTTCGTTTACCTAAAGCGGTTGTGCAAAAGGAAGTTGAAACTCTAAAGGCTTTGGGCGTTAAGATTGAAACCAATGTAGTAATTGGTAAAACTATTACTGTTGACGAATTGTTTGAAGACGGCTTTGAAGCGGTATTTATAGGTTCGGGCGCAGGTTTACCACGTTTTATGCGTATTCCCGGTGAAGCCTTGAACGGTGTGTATTCGGCTAATGAATTTTTAACCCGTAATAATCTTATGAAAGCCTATAAATCTGATAGTGCAACCCCTGTTATGAACACTAAGAAAACGGTTGTTGTGGGTGGCGGTAACGTGGCAATGGATGCTGCAAGAACCGCAAAACGCTTGGGTGCTGACGTTACCGTTGTGTATAGACGTACCGAAAATGAATTACCTGCCCGCCGTGAAGAAGTTGAACACGCAATGGAAGAGGGTATTGATTTTAAATTCCTTACAAATCCGCTTGAAATCAAGGGTAAAGACGGCTGGGTCGATTCAATTATTTGCGAACAAATGGAATTAAGCGAACCCGACGAATCGGGCAGAGCAAGACCTGTAAGTGTGCCGGACAGTAACTTTGAAGTAGATGCTGACTGTGTGATAATGTCTATCGGTACTTCGCCTAACCCACTCATTAAATCAACTACAAAGGGCTTAGATGTAAACCGATGGGGTGGAATTATTGTAGATGAAGCCACAGGTCTTACTTCACGCCAAGGTGTATATGCAGGTGGCGATGCCGTAACGGGTGCTGCTACGGTAATTCTCGCAATGGGCGCAGGTAAAACCGCCGCAAAGGCAATTGATGAATATATAAATGCTAAATAAAAAAAGGAACGCGGAAGCGTTCCTTTTAATTTTATATTACTTTGCTTAAAAAGTCTTTAAGGCGGGGGGATTGTGGATTACCGAATACTTCTTCTGGAGTACCCTGTTCGGTTATTTTGCCTTCATCCATGAAGAAAATACGGTTACCAACCTCGCGAGCGAATCCCATCTCGTGAGTAACAACAACCATTGTCATACCCTCGTTTGCGAGTGCTTTCATAACTTCAAGAACTTCGCCAACCATTTCGGGGTCAAGGGCAGATGTGGGCTCGTCAAAGAGCATAACCTCGGGCTCCATACAAAGAGCGCGTACGATAGCAACTCTCTGCTTCTGTCCGCCGGAAAGCTGTGAGGGATAGGATGCCGCTCTGTCAGCAAGACCTACCTTAGCGAGAAGCTCCATAGCACGGCTCTCAGCCTCTTCCTTTG
>JAZRBQ010000073.1:0-5712 GCA_045635145.1 Acutalibacteraceae bacterium
CTTCCTTAACCATATCGGCGGTTACAAAGTTTGTTCTGCCGACAGCGGCCACCAAAATATCTGCCTTTTTGCAAACTTCGGCTAAATCACGGGTTCTTGAATGGCAAATGGTAACGGTGCCGTTTTTATGAAGTAAAAGCATACCCATTGGCTTACCAACAATATTTGAACGACCGATTACCACGCAGGTTTTACCTTCAATATCGATATTTTCATAGGCTAACATTTCCATAATACCTGCAGGGGTGCAAGGCACAAAATCATAATCGCCAAGCATAATTTTACCAACGTTTGCGGGGTGGAATGCATCCACGTCCTTTTCGGGTAAAATAGCATTAATTACCGCCTGTTCATCAAGATGCCTAGGCAATGGGAGTTGGCACAAAATACCGTTAATGCTCTTTTTATTGTTAAGTGTATCGATAAGGCTTAAAAGCTCTTCTTGGGTTGTGCTTTCGGGCAAAGCGTATTCTTCCGAAATAATACCCAAAGCCTCGCATGCCTTTTTCTTATTCGCAACGTACACCTTTGATGCAGGGTCTTCCCCAACAATAATAACCGCAAGACCTGTGGTTATACCTTCTGCTTTTAATGCTTCAACCTCGGCTTTAACGCGTTCCTTAACGCTTGCCGAAATTACCTTACCATCAATTATTTTCGTCATTTGCATTCTCCATATTCTCGCTGAAAACAGCGGCGTATTCGCGTTCTCTATCCGCAACCTTTTTGCGAATAAAAACAATTGCCGTAACACTTACAGCACAAGCCATAAAGCCTAAAAGGCAGGAAACCTTAATAGCACCCCACATAAGACTGTCGGTACGCAAAATTTCAATAAATCCGCGGCCCAAACCATACCACGCGCAATACATTAAGAAAACCTCGCCACTAAAACGGCGCTTTTTACTTAAATTGTGAATTAAAATAAAGCCGATAAGGCACCAAATTGATTCATAAAGGAAGCAGGGATGCACCAATCCCTCGCCCATTTGAGCGATGGTTTTATCACTTTGCATACCCCAAAAATTGCTGCCCGTAAAACTGCCGTAGGCTTCTTGGTTAATAAAGTTACCCCAACGGCCAATACATTGACCGATAAGAAAACCCAAGGCTGCCAAATCAAACATATTGGTAAACTTAATTTTGTAAAGCTTACAAACAATAGCGGCTGCTACAAACGCGCCGATTATACCGCCGTAAATTGCAATACCCGAAAAGCCATTAGACTTGCCAAAACCAAAAAAATCGGCTATACTTTGGCATTTAACCCCGTCAAACAAAACGTAATATGTACGGGCGCAAAGTATGGCAATAGGTGTTACGATAAGCACCACGTCAAGCACCTTATCCTTATTAACACCCAAACGTTCGGCATTGCGTGTACCGTAAAGAATCGCCAACAAAAATCCGGCAGCAATAATTATGCCATACCAATAAATATTCCAACCGTTTTCACCTATTGGCAAGGTAAATGCAATTGGGTTTAGCCTAAAGCTTATACCAAAAATTTCAACATTATATCCCATAAAATTATTCCTCGCTTAAAGGATTTATTATAGATAAAACGGTTTTTTCGTTATCTAAATCCTTAATTCGTTTTAAAACGTCTTGGACGGTAATTGCCTTTAAATACTTAATCTCATCGAAAAGGCAGCAATCATTCATGGCGCAATCCACCATTTGCATTGCAATACCTTCAACATTGTTAAAACCGCGTATTGCATTGCCGTAAAGACCGCGATGAATAGCTGCAAAAAGCTTTTTGCTTATGCCTTCTTCTTTAATGCGGTCAACTTCCGCCTTGATAGCTTCGGCTACCGCCTTTGGATTTGAAGATTCGCCCTCAAAAATCACGGCATTATAACCGTCGCCAAAGAAATGTTCAAACGAAAATTCATCGTTTATAAGGCCGTCGTCCATAAGGCGTTTGTAAAGCGGCGAACAGTCGCCCGCAATAATTTCAAGCAAAATTGCTGTGCATATACGTTGCTTTACGGTAGGCGCTTTAACGGCATCTAATTTATACCCAAAGCAAAACATAGGTTGAGCCACCGCCAAGGATTGCTCTACTAACGGTTTTAAAACGGTTTCTGGCTCTTGCGGTTTTATACGCTCAATTTCAAGAGGTGTGCTTTCTTTTATACCCTTTGAAACCATTTTTAAAACCTTTTCAGTTTCAACGTTACCCGCAATACACAAAAACATATTAGACGGATTATAAAAAGTGTTATAGCACCTATAAAGCAAATCGGCATCAATTTTCGCAATACTTTCGGTAGTGCCCGCAATATCAATTCTAACAGGATGGTTTTTATACATTGCAAGCAACATATTAAACATTACTCGCCAAGCGGGGCTGTCGTCATACATACGTATTTCCTGCCCGATTATACCCTGTTCTTTTTCCACAGTAGCCTGTGTGAAATAAGGCGACTGAACAAAGTTAAGCAAAATTTCTAAATTTTCATAAAATAAATTAGAACAAGAAAATAAATAACAGGTTTTATCAAAAGAAGTGAAAGCGTTGGCATAAGCGCCTGTTTTAGCATATTTTGAAAATGCATCGCCATCTTCACTTTCAAACAGTTTATGCTCTAAAAAATGAGCAATTCCCTCGGGCACCTGTGTTTCTTCGCCGTTTACCGAAAAGCAGGTATCTATCGAGCCATACTTAGTGCCGAAAATCGCATAAGACGAATTATACTGCGGCTTTTCTAAAATATAAATCTTAAGTCCCGAAGGGTGTATCGCTTTAACGTAACTTTCGCCAATATCGCTTGTAATGTTTTCCTTTAACATATTACACCCTCCCTTGGTAAAAGCTTATATACCGTGTGAAGATTTACTCCCCTTGCGGCAAAAATAACGTCTTCCTTGGTTATTTGCTTAATTTTTTCGATTATATCCTCAGGCGAATAAAGATTTGGGTTGTTAACCTTTAAGGCATACCACAAATCAAGCGCGCCCTGACTGTCGTAATAGGTATTAAGCGAATCGCAAATACTTTTAATAGACGAATCAAACTCGCTATCGGTAAATTCGCCATTTTTCATAATTTCTAGCTGGTTGAGTATTTCATCAATAGCCTTGTCGGCATTTTCTACCTCAACACCCGAATCGACCATTAAAAGCCCTTTATATCTTACCGACGAAGCCGCGCAATAATAACAAAGGCTTAATTTTTCGCGCACGTTAGTGAAAAGGCGTGAATAAGGTCCGCCGCCAAAAATATCACACATAACAAGAAGCGGTAATGATAAATCGTCATCGCCAAACATATCCGACGAAAAGCCCATAACTATTTTACCCTGCTTAACATCCATTTTTTCAAAAACGGTCTTAACCTTTTTGGCGGGCGTAGCAGGCTTACAAGCCTTACAATCGGTAATATCGTGCCTATTTACAGTTTCAAACTTTAATTTAATATCCTCAAAAAGTCCTTGCGGTACAGTAGCGCCCACAACGTGAACGCGCACGAATGCAGTTTCTAACATATTTTGCCAAGCCTTATAAAGCACCTTGGGTGTGACCGCCAAAACGTCGTCAACCGTGCCGCATTTAGGAATACCGTAAGGTGTTCCCGCAAACATTTCGCTTATCAGTCGGTTGCGGGCATATATGCGCTTTTCGGCAATTTCACCCTTAATATGCTCAACAGCCTTGCGCTTTTCCCTTGCAACGTCATCTTCCAAAAAGGCATTTTCTTCAACGCTCGGATTGAAAACAAGGTTTAAAAGCAACTCACTCGCTTCCTTAACAAGCGAATCGCTATCAAAAGAGAATTTATCGTCAATAACCGAAATTGTCATTCTCAAAAGCTGACAGTCACCGTATTTTTCGCAGCTTGAATCAAGCCTTGCGCCATAAAGCTTATTAAGTTTTAGATTAAGCGCCGAAAAAGACGGATAATCCTTACTGCATGAAGTAAGAATAAATGGCAATAACGCGTTCGCTGCCACCGTTTCTTTTTTCATCGGTAAATAAAAATTAAATGATACCGAAGTGGTATTAAAGCGATTATTAGCAATAAAAAGGCCTTCAATACCGTCGGCTTTTAAGGTAATTTTGTTTGACATTTTATTCCACCTATAAAACTTTGTTACTTAAAATTATAACATACTTAACATATTTTTTCCACTACTAATTGAAAATTTAAAAAAATTGTGCTAGAATAAGTTTAAAGTTGCAAGTCTTAAATTATATTTTGCAAGAAAGGAGAGCATAATATGAAAAAGCAGAAACGCGGTATCAGAATACAAAACCGTATTCTTATTTCGGCCTTGCTTTTAGTTTTACAGTTAGGTTTTTTATTTTTTATCATTTATGATTCAAGCCTTTATTCTGTTTGGGGCTTTATGCTCTCAATGGTTTTAGGTGCTGTGGCCTCAATTTTTATTATTAACAAACGCGGCAATGCCGACCATAAAATCAGTTGGATAATTTTTATCCTAATATTCCCTATTTTCGGCATTTCGGTTTATCTTTTATGGGGCGGCGGCAGGGTTTTGCCCCACCTTCGCAAAAAAATGAACATCTGCAAATCACATTACGACCAATTTTTGCAGGATAGCACAGCCGCTTTACAAAGTATGCGTTATTTTGATATGCCGCATTCACGCCAAGCCGATTATTTAACAAACGAAGCCGAATATCCCCTTTACAGCAACACTTCGGCTGAATATTTGCCTTCGGGTGAGCGATATTTTGCCCGCCTTTTAGAAGAACTTGAAAATGCCAAGCATTATATTTATTTGGAATTTTTCATCCTTGCAGAAGGCTATATGTGGGATAAAATTTATGAAATTTTAAAGAAAAAGGTCAAAGACGGTGTTGAAGTTAAGATAATATTCGACGACTTCGGTTCAATAAAACGCCAACGCAAAGGCTTTTTGCAAAAGGTAAGAAAAACAGGCATTGAAATTTCAATTTTCAATCCCATCTATCCCCTATTCAACAATTTTCTTAACAACCGCAACCACCGCAAAATTGTAATAATCGACGGTCTTTTGGCCTTTACCGGCGGTATAAATATCGGCGACGAATACATCAACCGCGAAAAGCGTTTCGGTCATTGGATGGACAGCGGTGTTATTATTAAGGGCAAAGCGGTAGATAGCTTTATTTGTATGTTTTGCACTATGTGGGAATTTATTACAGGCAAGCGCATTGACGCCGAATCGCATATTAAAGAAAGCCACATTGTTGACGATGGTTTTGCTATTCCCTATTGCGACGGTCCTTTAAACCTTAACAACCCGGCCGAAGGAATATATACCCAAATTTTAAGCACCGCCCAAAGATACGTTTATATTATGACTCCCTACCTCGTAATTGACGATATGATGACAGCCACACTTTGTATGGCGGCAAAATCGGGGGTTGAGGTTTGTATTGTAACACCACATATACCTGACAAATGGTACGTTCATAACGTTACGCAATACAATTACCTTGAACTTTTGCAGGCGGGCGTTAAAATATATGAATACACCCCGGGCTTTTTACATTCGAAAATCTTTTTATCAGACGACTTGGTTTCAACCGTTGGCTCTGTTAATATGGACTACCGCAGCTTTGTATTCCACTTTGAATGCGGCGTTTGGCTTTCAAATAAGGAAGCAGCGCTTGACATTAAACAGCACTTCCGCGAAATTTTAGCCGTTTCAAAGGAAATAACCCTAAAAGATTGGCAAAAACGGTCCTTAATCAAAC
>JAZRBQ010000074.1:0-9437 GCA_045635145.1 Acutalibacteraceae bacterium
GTTTCAATCTTAACCGAAACGATTTGCTTGTCGGTAATACCGTATTTCTCACCATCGGCAACGGTCATGTGAATGTGACGCTTAGCAGCGATAACGCCTTCAGCAAGTTCAACTTCACCGGCAGGACCAACGAGTTTGCAAGCGCCTGCGCCCTTAACATCGCCGGACTCTCTAATGGGAGCGACAACGCCGATTGTGCGAGCATCGGTGAGAGAAAGTTCAACCTGAGTATCGGGACGAACAGGTCCTAAGATGGAAGCCTTTAAAGAACCCTTAGGTCCAACGATGGTTACCTTTTCTTCGCAAGCGAATTGACCGGGTTGTGATAAATCCTTTTTAGGTGTTAAGGTATAGCCTTCACCGAAAAGAATTTCTAAATCCTTTTGAGAAACGTGTAAGTGACGTGCAGAAATTTCTACCATTACTTCTTTAGCCATAATAAAATCTCCTTAAAAAATAATAATTTATATACACATATATTTTAACACATTTCTATAACTTTTCAAGTTCTTTTTTAAACATTTTAAGATTGACTTTATAGTACATATAAGGTAAAATATATTTAATGAATTAAAGGGGTGTTTTGTATGAAACCTGTTTATAATAGAGTGCTTTTAAAGTTAAGCGGCGAAGTGCTTGCAGGCGAGCGCGGCGTTGGTATTGATTTTGATAAGGTTTTAGAAGTTTGTGAATGCATTAAAGAATGTGTTGACATGGGTGTAGAGGTTGCTTTGGTAGTTGGCGGCGGTAACTTCTGGCGTGGCAGAAGCAGCGGTAAAATGGATAGAACAAGAGCTGACCACATGGGTATGCTCGCAACTTCCATTAACGCTTTGGCATTGGCTGACGCGCTTGAACAATTGGGCGTTACCGCACGTGTTCAAACCGCTATTGAAATGCGCCAAATTGCTGAACCTTATATTAGAAATAAGGCTGTAAGACACCTTGAAAAAGGCAGAGTTGTTGTTTTCGGTTGTGGCACAGGTAACCCCTTCTTCTCAACCGATACTGCGGCAGCTTTACGTGCTGCTGAAATCGGCGCCGACGTTATTTTTAAGGCTACTAACGTTGACGGTGTATATGACAGCGACCCCAAAAAGAATCCTGATGCTAAGAAGTTTGACGTATTGTCGCACTTAGACGTGCTTCAAAAGGGTCTTCACGTTATGGATAGCACAGCGGCATCGCTTTGCATGGATAACGGCATTGAAATTTTGGTATTCAATCTTGATAATCCTAAAAACATTGTTTCGGCAATGGTTGGCGAAAAAATTGGTACAGTTGTAAAGTAGGAGGAACTTTTTTATGAAAGACTTATTAATAAAAACCGAAGAAAAAATGGCTAAAACAATCGCGGTTTTAGAACGTGATTATAAATCTATCCGCGCAGGCAGAGCAAACGCTTCTGTTTTAGACCGCGTTACTGTTGATTATTACGGCGCACCTACTCCCATTCAACAAATGGCAGCAGTATCAGTTCCCGAACCCCGTATTTTGATGATTCAGCCTTGGGATGCTTCAACACTTCGTGATATTGAAAGAGCAATTTTGGTATCGGATATCGGTATCAACCCCCAAAATGACGGTCGTGTTATTCGTCTTGCATTCCCACCCCTTACCGAAGAACGCAGAAAAGAAATCGTAAAAGACGTTAAAAAGACTGCTGAAGAAAGCAAGGTTGCTATTCGTAACACCCGCCGCGACGCTTTGGAAAAATTAAAGGCTCTTGAAAAGGGCGGTTCTATTACCGAAGACGATAAGGCAAACGGCGAAAAGAAGATTCAAAAGCTTACCGATAAATTCTGTAAGGATTTTGATGATTTAGCAGCTTTAAAGGAAAAAGAAATTTTAGAAATTTAGGATATTTTGCGGTCTTACATTAGTGAGACCGCATTTTGCACATAAGGTGACAGTATGTTTTTTAAGAAAAAGTTAACCCCAAGACCATTGCCAACCCATATTGCGATTATTATGGACGGTAACGGCAGATGGGCAAAAAACCGCAAAATGCCCCGCAGCGCAGGTCACGTGGCGGGTGCTAAAACCTTTAAAAACATTGCAAGATATTGCAATAAAATCGGTCTTAAGTATTTAACGGTTTATGCCTTTTCAACTGAAAATTGGAAGCGTCCCGAAGAGGAAGTAAAGGGTATTATGAACCTGCTTCGCGATTATCTTAAAGATGCCGAAAATTTTAAGGATGAAAATATCCGCGTAAGGTTTTTGGGCAATTTAGAGCCACTTGATGAAGATATTAAGGCGCTTATAAAGAAGAATGAAGAAGGCAGTCGTGACGCCACAGGCTTAAATCTTAATATCGCTATTAATTACGGCGGTAGGGATGAAATCACAAATGCCGTTAAGCGTATTGTGGAAAAAGGCATTGCGGCGGAAGACATTACCGAAGATACTATTTCGAACCATTTGTACACAAGCGGTATGCCCGACCCTGATTTTATTATAAGACCAAGTGGCGAATATCGTCTTTCTAACTACCTTATTTGGCAGTCGGCTTATGCTGAATACTGGTTTTCGGACGTTTTGTGGCCCGATTTTACAGCAAAGCATTTAGAAGAGGCTATTGAGGAATTTAATAAACGCAATCGTCGGTTTGGAGGGGTTTAATATATGAAAACTCGTATAATTTCAGGTATTGTTATGGGCGCCATTGTGGCTGCTGTATTGGTAGCAGGTTATTTATGGTCGCCGGTAGTTATAACGGTGGCTATAGCCGCTTTGGCTGCTGCCGCTGTGTATGAGCTTGTTTGCAACGCTGCAGGTATTAAGCAATATACCGTTTTGTTGGGTGCTTGTTGCTACGCGGCGCTTACTGTTATTTTTGGCAAAACCTTTTCTTTTAAAGGTATTTTAACAATAACCGCTTTATATGGCATTTACGCGGTTGTAATGATTTTAATAAATCATAAGGAATTCGATTTGGGCAAAATTGCCTTTGTCTATGGTTTGCCCATTCCTTTTGCTATTGCTTTTTATGCCCTTAATGTAATAATTAACCGCGTGGACGGAATATATTATTTATTGCTATTGTTTAATTTTTCTTGTATTTGCGATATGGGTGCATATTTCACAGGCGTTACCATTGGTAAGCACAAGCTTTGCCCCGAAATCAGCCCTAAAAAGACGATAGAAGGCGCTTTGGGTGGCATTGTTTCGAGTATAATTTTTACCGTTGTAATTTCAATCATATTCAAAAAATTCAACGTTGCGGTTTTATTGCTTACAATTCCGCTTTGTATTTTGGGTATGATTGGCGACTTATTTGCATCAGCCATAAAGCGTTCGGTTGGTCTTAAGGATTACAGCAATTTAATTCCCGGTCACGGTGGAATAATGGATAGACTTGATAGTATTATTATGATTGCACCGTCAATGCTTGTTTTAGGTTTTTGGGGAATAATATAATGAAAAGTTTAGTTATTTTAGGCTCTACAGGCTCTATTGGTACCCAAGCGCTTGAGGTTTGCCGCCGCGATGGATATAAGGTTAATGCTTTGGCGGCTGGTGGTAATATCGATTTGCTTGAAAAACAGGCAAGGGAATTTTCGGTAAAGGCGGTTGCCGTTTTTGACGAAAGCAAGGCGCAAGACCTTAAAATCAAGCTTCGTGATACCGATATTAAGGTGTTTGCAGGGCAGGATGGCGTGTGCGAAATAGCACAATATGATGCCGACGTTGCGCTTAACTCTATTGTTGGTATTGCAGGCTTGAAACCGACTTTGTGCGCTATTGAAAGCGGCAAGGATATCGCCCTTGCCAATAAAGAAACCTTGGTTACAGGCGGCGATATTGTAAACGCTAAGGCGCGTGAAAAGGGTGTTAAAATTTTACCCGTTGATAGCGAACATTCGGCGATTTTTCAGTCGCTTCAAGGCTCACCCGAAAAAAGCCTTAGAAAAATTTTGTTAACCGCATCGGGCGGTCCGTTTTATAAAAAAACACGCAAGGAACTAGAAAACGTAACCGTAAAAGAAGCGTTAAATCATCCAAATTGGTCGATGGGCGCTAAAATTACCATTGATTCGGCAACCTTAATGAATAAGGGTTTAGAAGTAATTGAAGCGGTGCATCTTTTCGGTCTTCCCGCAAAGGATATCGAAGTTTTGGTGCATAGGCAAAGTATTGTTCATTCGGGTGTGGAATTTTCCGACGGCGCGGTTATAGCGCAGCTTGGCACGCCCGATATGCGTTTGCCTATTCAGTATGCGCTCACATATCCTGAGCGTAGCGATTACGCTTTTGAGCATTTGTCTTTATCGAAAATCGGTACTTTAACCTTTGAAAAACCCGATACCGATACCTTCCGTTGTTTGCCGCTTTGTATTAAGGCAATTACCGAAGGTGGCTTAAAACCCACCGCTGTAAACGGTGCAAATGAACAGGCGGTTAAGCTTTTCTTAGAAGGCAAAATTAAATTCTTGCAAATTGCCGAGCTTGTGGAAAAAGCACTCGATTCGGCGCAAAATAAAAAGGATTTCACGCTTAGTGATATTTTCGAAACCGATAAGCTTGCGCGTGAATGTGTATTAAAATATATATAATTTAGGTGATTGACATTTTAGCATTATGGAATAACGTATGGCCTTATATTGTGGCGGTACTTTTGTTTTTGATTTTAATAATTATTCACGAATTCGGCCATTTTATTTCGGCTAAGCTTTTGGGTGTTCGTGTTAACGAATTCGCCGTTGGTTTTGGCCCCAAATTATTTTCCGTTAAGGGTAAAGAAACCAAATATTCGGTTAATCTTATCCCCCTTGGCGGCTACTGCGCTATGGAAGGCGAGGACGAAACCAGCGCCGACGACCGTGCTTTTTGTAATAAAGCGGCTTGGCGCAGATTTATAATTGTTGTAATGGGCGCGGTATTTAATTTGTTGCTAGGGTTTATAATTGTTTCAATTATTTTAGCCCCTGTAGAAGTTTTTGCCACCACAACCGTTGCAAAATTCGATGAAAATGCCATAAGTCAGCAAAGCGGTCTTATGGTTAACGACACCATTTTAGAGGTTGACGGCAGACGTATTTTTGACACCCACGATTTAAGCTATGCCTTTACAAACGTAAAGGACGGCAAGGTTGATTTAACTGTTAAGCGCAACGGCGAAAAGGTGCAGTTAAATGACGTAAAATTCAAAAGTGAAACAATAGAAGATATTGACTTTTTGACGGTTGATTTTATAGTTTATGGTGAAGAAAAAACCTTTGGCAGTTATTTGAAATATACTATTAAAAGGTCGGTTTCTTATACGGCGGTTATTTGGCGTAGTTTTATCGATTTGCTTTCGGGTAAATATGGTATAAGCGCTGTTTCGGGCCCTGTTGGGCTTACCGTGGCGATAGCCGACGTAGCAAAGCAAAATCTTGCAAACTTATTGCCGCTTATGGCTATTATTAGTATAAATTTAGGGTTATTTAATTTGTTCCCAATCCCCGCGCTCGACGGCGGACGCCTTATGTTTATTTTGTATGAAATGATTTTTAGAAAACCTGTTCCGCAAAAGTTTGAATCGGTTGTACACACTGTCGGATTTATATTGCTTTTCGGGTTTATGCTACTTATAGTGGCAAAGGATATTTTGAGCCTTATTTTTTAAAATAGGAGAAGTTTATGTTTACTAACGAGCAAACTGTAAAAGTTAAGGTGGGTAATACCTTTATCGGTGGCGACGCGCCTATATCGGTGCAGTCAATGCTTTGCGTTCCCGCTCATGATATTAAGGGTAACGTAGAACAAGCCTTGCGTTTAGAAGCCGCAGGTTGTGATATTGTGCGTGTTACCGTGCCCGATATTGAAAGTCTGAAAACCGTTAAAGCTTTAAAAGAAGCTATAAAAATCCCCCTGGTTGCCGATATTCACTTCGATTACCGTTTAGCGCTTGAAAGCGTGGCTATGGGGGTTGATAAGGTTCGCATAAACCCCGGTAATATTGGCTCTGACGATAAGGTAAAATTGGTTGCTGATGCCTGTAGAAACGCAGGGGTGCCGATTAGAATCGGTGTGAATTCAGGCTCGCTTGAAAAGGAAATTTTGGCGAAATACGGCGGAGTTACCCCCGAAGCTATGGTCGAAAGCGGACTTTATCACATATCTTTGCTCGAAAAATTTGATTTTACCGATATTGTTTTATCTCTTAAATCTTCTGATACGTTTAAAATGTATAAAGCTTATGAATTAGCAGCCGAAAAGTGTAAATACCCCTTGCATTTAGGTGTTACCGAAGCAGGTACCGAAAGTATGGGTGTTATTAAATCGGCGGCAGGTATCGGCGGACTTTTGCTTCGCGGTATCGGTAATACTATCCGTGTATCATTAACCGATGACCCCGTAAAAGAAGTAGAAGCAGGTATTAAACTTTTAAAGGCTATCGGTATTCGTAACGATGGCATCAAGTTTGTCTCTTGCCCAACCTGCGGCAGAACTGAGATTGATTTAATCGGTATTGCCAAAGAGGCCGAAGAACGCCTTAAGAACGTTCAAAAAAATATAACCGTAGCGATTATGGGCTGTGTGGTAAACGGCCCCGGTGAAGCGAGTGCTGCCGATATCGGTATTGCGGGCGGCAAGGGTTGCGGTGTGCTCTTTAAAAAGGGCGAAATCATTGCAAAATTGCAAGAAAATGAATTGGTAGATAGATTAGTAGAAGAAATAGAAAAAATGTAACGGAGTTGTAAAAATGGCTACCCCTCGGTTTTTGGATGTCTTTTCGGGATGTTTTAGCGGTGAAATTGCCCAAAATCTTGAAAATGCATTGCTTTCAAAATGTAATTTAAACATTGATGAAAGATATTTGGATGTAGAAATCACAAGTTCTGCATACATAACTAACGAAACTCAAATTAAAATTAACAGCGCTCTACGTGCGGCGTTGCAGCTTAAAGGCTGTGACGTCGGCTTCGTGTTTACAGGCGGACTTTCGGTAGATGCTTGTTCGGATATTGCCGAAGAGCTTAAAATCAAAAATCCCGCCGTTAACGGTTATTTATCGGGCGCGGATTATGAACTTTTGGATGGCAGGGTTGTTATAACCTTAAAGCATGGCGGTTATGAAAAAATCCTTGAAAGCAATTTTGTGCGCGATTTTGCGGTGGTGGTTAAAAACCGCTTTGGCGCCGAGGTGGACGTAGAATTTGTAGGTCAGCTTGAAGACGTTGAAATGGAATTGCCACCTATAGAAGCACCTGTTATACCCCAAAACAAGCCCCAAAAGAAGACCGAAGAAAAGAAAATAAGCTTCGAAAAGCGCAAAGATAAGCCACAAAACGGTATAGTTTATCTTGATAATCCGCTTCAGTTTTACGGTAGGCGCACCGATTTTGCTAATATCAAACCGATGATTGAAGTTAGTCCCGATGATAGCGAGATTTGCTGTTGGGGTGAAGTTTTCGGCTTAGAAGTCCGCAAAATCAACACCAAGCGTGGTGAAAGTAATATTTTAAGCTTTTCATTCTCGGATTATACTAACTCGATTAGTTGTTCAATGTTTATGGACCCCAAGAAAATGGAAAGTGTTGCACAGGTTAAAAACGGCAATTTTTTGGCAATTCGCGGTTTTTATGAATTCGATAACTATAAAAAAGAGTTTATTTTAAAGCCAAATGCCATGGCGGTTTTACAAAGCTATAGCGAAACTGATGATTACGAGGGCGACAAACGTATCGAACTTCATTGTCACACCAATATGTCTGAAAAGGATGCCGTTTGCTCGGCTGAAAGTCTTATAAATCAGGCTTATAAGTGGGGGCATAAGGCGATTGCAATTACCGACCACGGCGTTGTGCAGGCTTATCCTGCGGCGGCGGGTGCGGTTAAAAGTATTCGTAAATCGGGCGGCGATTTTAAGCTTATTTACGGTATGGAAGGCTACTTTGTTGATGACAGCATAATCAATATTGATGAAGCTAATACAAGGCAAATTAAGCGTTACCATCAAATAATTTTGGTTAAGGATTTTGTGGGCCTTAAAAACCTTTATAAATTAGTTTCTGACTCGCACATACATAACTATAAGGGCAGACCCCTTATTTTAAAGAGTAAATTAGATGAATTACGCGAAGGTCTTATTGTGGGCTCGGCTTGTGAAGCGGGTGAATTGTTCCAAGCAGTTTTGGAAAATAAACCCGAAGAAGAGTTAATCTGCATTGCCCAATATTACGATTATCTTGAAATTCAGCCTATAGGCAACAACGAATTTATGGTTAGGGAATCGTCACTTCCCGATAAAAAGGATAAAAAGGGTAACGTTATACCTAACCGCTTCCGTAATATTACAAGCGTGGAAGTGCTTAAAAACTTTAACCGTAAGATAGTAGAAATTGCCGATAAATTAGGCAAGCCTGTTGTTGCTACGGGTGACGTTCATTTCCTTAAAAAGAGTGATGATATTATCCGTAAAATTCTTATGGCGGGGCAAGGTTATGAAGCCGAGGATTTTGACTATCAAGCGCCCCTTTACCTTAAAACCACTACCGAAATGCTTGAGGATTTTTCATATTTTGGTGAGCGCGCAAAGGAATTTGTAATCGACAATCCCCAAAAAATTGCCGATATGGTAAGTCCGGACGTAATCCCCGTACCCGAAGGAAACTATCCCCCCGTTATTGAAGGCTCGGATGATATGCTCCGTCAAATTTGTTGGGATAACGCACACAAAAAATACGGCGAAAACGTGCCCGAAATTGTGGCAAAACGCCTTGAAAAAGAGCTTAATTCGATTATCAACAACGGCTTCTCTATAATGTATATTTCGGCGCAAAAGCTTGTGGCTTATAGCGAAGAAAACGGCTACCTTGTAGGCTCGCGTGGTTCGGTAGGCTCATCCTTCGTTGCTACTATGGCGGGAATTTCTGAGGTTAATCCCTTAGCGCCCCACTACGTATGCCCTAATTGTCAGTATAGTGAGTTCTTTACAAAGGGTGAGGTGGGCTCAGGCTTTGACCTGCCCGAAAAGAACTGTCCGCACTGTAACACCCCCTTAAACCGTGACGGTCACGATATCCCGTTTGAAACCTTCTTAGGCTTTAAGGGCGATAAGGTACCTGATATTGACCTTAACTTCTCGGACGAATTTCAGACCGAGGTGCAAAAATACACCGAAACACTTTTTGGTAGCGAAAACGTGTTCAAGGCGGGTACAATTTCTACCGTTGCCGAAAAAACCGCATTCGGTTTTGCACGCGCTTATGCCGAGAAAAAGGGAATCACGCTCAGCAATGCCGAACTTTCGCGTTTGGCTACTTTGGTGGAAAAATCTAAAATCAAGACCACAACAGGTCAACACCCTGCGGGTATGATTGTTGTGCCTAGAACTAACACAATTTACGATTTTTGCCCAATTCAACATCCTGCGAATAAGGCAGAATCGGGCGTTATTACAACCCACTTCGACTTCCATTCAATCCACGATACAATCCTAAAGC
>JAZRBQ010000075.1:0-7491 GCA_045635145.1 Acutalibacteraceae bacterium
TAATTGATACAAACGCAAAGGATGTGGCTGTGATTGCCAATGAGATTAAGCAGTTGTAATACTGACAAATTCCAATTTTTCGAATAGATTATATTTGTTTAGATAAGGGTTTTAGGTTCTCCTAAAAAGCGGAAAATATGCCGTACATCTTCCCTGCTTGTTACGGTATGAGACAAAACTAAAGCTGTGTAGAAATTTTCTACACAGCTTTTTTACTGTCCTTAACTGTACGACTCTTAAAGGAACGCTCTTAATTTATTATCTTTTAGTTCCGCAAGCGGCACAGAAATTGTCATTTTCTTCAAACTTTTTGCCGCATTTTGTGCAAAAGTTAGGTCTTGAAGAAGAAATTTGTGAATCTTCGGTTGTAATATGGCTGGGCGCCGATTCGTTAACAGTAATATTGTTTGCTACGGGCTCTCTGCCAACCGCAAGATTTTCATTGTGGCGCAATGGTGTGTGACACTTAGGACAGTAAACAAAACCGTCGGCATACCAAGGACGAAAATCCAAAGCAAAATCATCGTAAATAACTTCGGTTTGACAAGAACGACAAACCTGCTTGTATGTAAGACCGCTGTGCCAAGTTGCTCTTTGAAATGCCATAAAAAACACTCCTTAAATTAATTATTTTTTATCAATCTCTTTTTTAAAAAATCAAAAACAAATCCTAAAACATAAATCAAACCCGCAAAGGCCGACACCAATAAAAGTAAGCCGACACACCAAATAACCGAGGTTAAAAGCGGTTGATAATTAACCCTCAAGAAGAAATACGGTCCCGAAACCTTGCCGAAAATATTACCAAAAACCATAATAAATCCATAAATGAAGGTTGCCATAAGTGGAACAAAAATCACACGCTTTTTATTGTAGTGAGGCTCAATGAATATGTATGAAGCAATTGTCAATATCGGCGCTAAGGTGTGATGATAAAGTCCGTAACCGCTGAATAAAAGGCTATCTTTAAGATGCGGCGAATGTGGCACCAAGACAAAAATCGTGATTAACATTGTCATAAGTAACATTGTCGCGCTTAAAAACCTTGAAGCTGAAAGCCATTTAGGAAATTTCAACGGTTTATTAAATGTAATTAATAAATACACAATTGCAACAATTGATGAGAACAACGTGATAAGATTTGATATTTCGGTATAATAGATAAAAATACCTGCTCCAAGGCTTGAAATTGTCAATTTAAAAGCCTTGATTTCCATAAAAGTTACTGCCAACAATACTAAAATTAAAAAAATTCTTCGTATTTTACTCAACATAAACTACCCCGTTATTTGCGATAATAGGTATAATATGCAGTAACATTATCATAATTGCCTGTAACGGTGTTTTGACCTTCAACGGTAACGCCGTCGCCACTCATCAAAAGATAATACTTTGAATCAGATATCTTACAATTAAAAACGTCTATTTCACCGCATATTATACGAATATAATCGCCAATCACAGCAATCCTGCCGCTTTTACCAACGATATCATAGGTAACTGTGCCATCAGGATTGCTATTTCTTTTTGTAACGTATTTTAATTCCCTACCGTCAAATGTGCGAAGTAGGTCTTCATTTTTACGTTTGCGACTGAAAAGTCCCATTATTTAACCTCAAACTTAACGAAGTTCTTTTTACCTTTTTTGATGATAACTTGGTCTGCAAAATCTTCTAAAGTTAAAGTATGAGAAGCATCGGTAATCTTTTGGTCGTTAATGCTAACGCCACCCTGTTGCACAAGACGTCTTGCTTCACCGTTAGAAGCCGCAAGAGAAGCCTTAACCATCATAGCGAGAACACCGATTTTACCGTCGGTAAAGTCGTCGGCGCAAAGTTCGGTAGTAGGCATATTTTCGTGTGCGCCTGCACCACCAAACACTGCACGAGCGGTGGTTTGTGCTTTTTCGGCTTCTTCTTCGCCGTGAACAAGCTTAGTAAGTTCGTAAGCCAAGATTTCCTTAGCGGTGTTAAGTTGAGCACCCTCCCAAGAATCCATCTTGTCAATTTCTTCTAAAGGTAAGAAAGTAAGCATACGGATGCACTTTAAAACGTCGGCATCGGCAACGTTGCGCCAATATTGATAGAATTCGTAGGGAGAAGTCTTTTTGGGGTCGAGCCATACTGCACCACCAACGGTTTTACCCATCTTCTTACCTTCAGAGTTAAGAAGAAGAGTAATCGTCATAGCGTAAGCGTCTTTACCAAGCTTTTTACGGATAAGTTCGGTACCACCAAGCATATTAGACCATTGGTCGTCACCGCCAAACTGCATATTACAGCCGAATTCCTTGAACAAATGATAGAAGTCGTAGCTTTGCATAATCATATAGTTGAATTCAAGGAACGAAAGACCTTTTTCCATACGTTGCTTGTAGCATTCAGCACGAAGCATATTATTAACCGAGAAACAAGCGCCAACTTCACGCAAAAGGTCAATATAGTTAAGTTTTAAAAGCCAATCAGCATTGTTTACCATTTGTGCTTTACCTTCGCCAAATTCAATAAACTTGCTCATTTGTTCTTTAAAGCAGTCACAGTTGTGTTGAATTTGTTCAGCAGTCATCATAGAACGCATATCAGTTCTACCTGAAGGGTCGCCGATATGACCGGTACCGCCACCGATAAGAGCTATAGGCTTATTACCTGCCATTTGAAGTCTTTTCATAAGGCAAAGTGCCATAAAATGACCAACGTGTAAGCTATCAGCGGTCGGGTCGAAACCAATATAGAAGGTGGCTTTACCTTCATTGATAAGTTCCTTAATTTCTTCTTCATCGGTAACCTGTGCAATAAGTCCACGGGCTACGAGTTCGTCATAAATTTTCATTTTCAATTACTCCTATCCAACAATTCCTTTGCGGAATTATATAAATTTTCAGTTATATTTGTACCCGACATTATGCGGGCAATTTCACGAATTCTTTGTTCATAATCAAGTGCCGAAACCTTTGTAAAGGTGTGTTCGTCCTTAACGGTTTTTTCGATAAGTAGGTGTGAATTCGCGGCGGCGGCAATTTGAGCCAAATGCGTTACACAAATAACCTGACGCTTTGAAGCCACGTTTTTAAGCTGCACCGCAACCTTACCCGCCGTGATACCGCTGATACCTGTATCAATTTCATCAAATATCATAGTACCAACGTTATCCTTATCTAAAAGAACGCTCTTAATACTGAGCATAACGCGTGATAATTCACCGCCTGAGGCAATTTTATGTAGTGGCTTTAATGTTTCGCCTGCATTGGCAGAAATCAAAAATTCAGCACTATCACAGCCATATTTTGTATATTTACCTTGAGTGATAGATGCGTTAAACTTTACGTTAGGCATATTTAGATATTCCAATATACCACAAACTTGATTAGAAAAGCTCTTAGCAGCATCAATACGGCTTTGTGAAAGAATTTGCGCCTTTTTAATCAGTCTTTCTTTAGAAGCTTCTAACAAGAGCGTAAGTTCGGAAATACGCTTTTCTGAAAAAGAGATATTTTCAAGCTCCGTTCTTGCCCTTTCTAAAAAGTCAAGCATTAATTCTTCGGTATTGCCGTATTTTAACATAAGACGAGATAATAAATCAAGTCGGCCGTTAATTTTATCGGGGTCAGTTTCGCCGAATTCGGTATTATACAAAAATTCGTCGATAGAACTTTTAGCATCAGCAATAGCAGTTAAAGCTTCATTAAGCTTCGAAATACTACCATCGAACGTGTTATTTTGTAACGAATTTAATAACTTAATAGAATTGTTAAGTTGTGTGATAATACCGTCGGTATCATCGGTTCCGCTAAGCATAGAATCAGTACCCTTAAGTACCTTGATTGTTTTTTCTAAATTGTTAGCCATTAACAACTTTTCGCGAAGGTCGGCATACTCACCAACCTTAATTTCAGCCTTTTCGAGCTCAGTTATTTGATATTTAAGCAAATCAATTTTTCTTTGCTTTTCGTCATCATCAATTTCCAGTGACTGAAGCTCTTTACGGATTTTATTAAGCTCTTTAAATTCGCCATAATAATCATCAATTAGTGACTTATTTTCAGCAATCGCATCAATATAACTTAAATGCATATTAGGATCAAGCAAAAATTGATTATCGTGCTGACCGTGAATATCAATTAAATTTTTGGCGATTTCTTTTAAAATCGTAGCAGTAACGGGAATGTTGTTGATTTTTATCATTCCCTTACCGGTAAGGCTTAATTTGCGGGTTATTATGATATTACCGTCTTCATCTGGAGAAATATCATTTTGCTCAAGTGTGGAAAGCGCTTTCGGGCTCATATCACCAAAAACAGCCGAAACTAAAGCATTATCACACCCCGTGCGGATTAAATCCTTGGATGTGCGCTCACCTAAAACCGCGTTAATTGCATCAATTAAAATTGATTTACCAGCGCCGGTTTCGCCCGTTAAAACATTAAAACCCGATTTAAACTCAATATCGGTTTGTTCAATAACCGCAATATTTTCAATATGTAAAAATTTTAACATAAAAATTCCGCCGTTATAAAATATTGTTTATTTGCTGCACCAAGGTTTTAGAATGTTCCGTACTGTGAGTAACAACGATGATTGTATCATCCCCCGCAAGTGAACCCAACATATATTCATGGAACATTTCGTCAAGCGCAACACAAGCGCCCGAAGCTAAACCTGCGCGGCACTTAACAACAACGTTATTAAGTGCATAGTCAACCGATAATACAGAACTTTTGAATATATCCCTTTGCGGATTATTGCTAGTGGAAATGTTATTAGCAACATATCGGTAATTACCGTCTTTGTCGTGGCTTTTAACAAGCTTTAATTCCTTAATATCACGCGAAACGGTTGACTGTGTAACCTCAAACCCCAAAGCTAAAAGAGCATTTTGAAGGTCTTCTTGGGTTAAAATAATATTCGATTTTATAATTTCAAGAATTTGTTTTTGTCTTATTTGTTTCAAGCTTAAAAACTCCTGCTGTCGTTAAATTTTAAAGAGAGCGTTTTATAGAAAGAACGGTTATTAAGTCTGATCAGTTTAACCGTATTTTCTGATTTTGTGATTTTAATTTCAGTAAAAGGCTTAACGTTTGTAACCTTTCGCCCGTCAACAGTTAAATAAATTTCTGCCCTCTTTTTAGAGAAGGATTTTAACACGATTTTATTGTTTGCGCCAAGCAAAATCGGTTTTGCCGAAAGCGAGTGAGAGCAAATCGGAGTAATACAAATGCTTTCGGTCAATGGGTCAATAATTGGACCGCCGGCAGACATCGAGTATGCGGTTGAGCCCGTAGGGGTAGAAACTATAAGTCCATCAGCCAAATAGCTAATACTATCACGGCCGACAGTTGCCGAAATATCAATTATGCGAGAAATAAAACCGCTTGTTATTACCGCATCGTTAAGGGCGGAATATTCGTTGATTTTTTGTCCGTTTTCAAATACTTCAACCTTAAGCATCATACGTTCTTCAACAAAATATTCTTGGGTCTTAAGCTTAGTAATCAAGGATAATTCGTTTTGTTCAATGTTGGCGAGATATCCCATCCGACCTGCATTTATTCCCAGAACAGGTTTATTATCTAGCGCGGCACGTTTTGCATAACGAATAATCGTTCCGTCACCGCCGATTGTGATAATAATGTCGGCAAGACGATATAATTCATCTTCAGGGGCAGTTTTAAAATTTGGACTGCAAATTGTATCAGGTAAATAGGCTTCAATTCCTTCGTTTTTAAGAATTACGCCCAATTTTTCAACAACCTGCGCCGAACCGCGTTTATCGAGATTCGGTAAAACCGCAACCTTCATTATTATCCCTCCTTTAAAGCTTTATAAGACTGTTCAACCACTTCGCTAGGTTCAATTTCACACAAGTTTTGCGGATTATCACTTTTTTTGATATGGCAAAGGTATTCAATGTTACCTTCGGGACCCTTAACGGGCGAGAAATCAAGACCTAAGAGTGTAAAATCGTTTTCAGCAATTAAATTAACAATTTTTTCAATTACAGCAATATGAACGTTCTTGTCCCTTACAACGCCTTTTTTGCCAACGTTTTCCTTGCCTGCTTCAAACTGCGGCTTTATAAGGCAAACCGCTTGACCGCCATCCTTTAATAAAGTTCGCATAACAGGTAAAATTAATGAAAGCGAAATGAACGAAACGTCAACCGAAGCAAAATCTAATTCATCGGGAATTTGTTCACGAGTAACATATCTAAAATTTGTACGTTCAAGGTTAATTACACGCTCGTCGGTACGCAATTTCCAAGCTAATTGACCGTAGCCCACATCAATAGCATAAACCTTACTAGCACCATTTTGAAGCATACAATCGGTAAAGCCGCCTGTTGATGCGCCAATGTCGGCACAAACAGCATTTTCGAGCGAAAAGTCAAATACCTTTACCGCCTTTTCAAGCTTTAAACCGCCGCGGCTAACGTATTTTAAGGTTTCTCCCCTAACTTCTATAACATCGTCAGGTTTTATAGTGTTGCCGGCTTTATCTGATTTTTGATTATTTACATATACTATGCCCGCCATTATAAGCGCTTTTGCTTTTTCGCGGCTTTCGGTAAAGCCTTGCTCTACCAAGGCAACGTCCAATCTGATTTTTGCCATTTTAACTCCTTAACATACTCTCATAATCTAAACCATTTAAAACAATTGCCGAAGAAACACTTGCAGCAGGAACAAATTTATTTTCAACAGCATGAATTTTAAACTCACCTTTAAAGCCGTTTTCTAACAAACGACTCAATAAATGTTCACCTATACCGCCGTTTTTAACCGTTTCTTCGTAAATGTGAATATTATTAAAATTGAGCAAGGTTTTAATCAATTCGTCGCTGAACGGATATACCTTATTGAGCTTAATAATATCTAAATCATTATCAATTTCTTTAGCTTTGACAGCCTGGTTAAAAAGTCTGCCATAAGTTACAATAGTTTTTTTGCCCTTACCCAAAATTTGTGAAAATTCATTTGAAAAATCAAATTCGACAACATTTTCCGCTTCGCATCCGCGTGGATAACGTATTGCAGTTATATTATTAGAATTTGCGCTTTTCTTGATGTAATGCGCCAATTCATTATAGGTTGACGGTGAGTAAACTTCAATATTAGGTATTGAAGTTAAGAAAGAGATATCAAATAAACCTTGGTGGGTTTCGCCGTCCTCACCAACAATCCCCGCCCTGTCAACCAATAAAGTGATTGGTAAATTTTCAATAGCACAGTCGTGAATAATTTGGTCATAAGCGCGCTGTAAAAACGAAGAATAGACCGCAAAATACGGCTTCATACCGCCCTTTTTAAGACCCGCACAAAAGGTAACCGCATGTTGTTCGGCAATGCCAACGTCAAAAAAGCGGTTTTTATAGGTATTTGCAAAGTCCGAAAGACCAGTGCCGCTTGTCATAGCTGCCGTAACAGCGCAAATTTTAGGGTCGCTACCCGCCATTTCACACAACGTTTTACCCGCAATATCCGAAAAAGTTATCGCT
>JAZRBQ010000076.1:0-2965 GCA_045635145.1 Acutalibacteraceae bacterium
AGAACTTGTTTTTGAGCATAAAAAGGAATTTGGGCTACCTATTTTAGACCCAAAACGCGAACAAGCAGTTATTGAAAAAAATTCAGCCTTAATCGAAGACGACGTTATAAGGGAATATTACATCGATTACATTAAAAACCTTATGGGTCTTTCGAGGGCGTATCAATCACGTTTGCAAAACGGACTTAAGGTTGCATACAGCGGTGTTAAAGGCGCCTTTGCCCACATTGCCGCAGGACGAATCTTCCCCGATAGCACACGAATTTCCTATGGTGATTTTAAAGCCGCTTACAACGCGGTTGTGGATGGCGAGTGCGATATTGCGGTGCTTCCTATTGAAAACAGTTATGCAGGTGAAGTCGGACAGACTATTGACCTTATATTTTCGGGTTCACTTTACATTAACGGCATTTACGAATTGCCAATCCACCAAAATTTATTAGGTGTAGAAGGCGCAACCGTAGATGATATACAAAAGGTTATAAGTCATCCCCAAGCATTAAGCCAATGCAGTGAGTATATTAAACTGCGCGGACTTTCAAGCGAAGAATCCAATAATACCGCCCTTGCCGCAAAAACAGTTGCCAAAGCAAACGATAAAACTTTAGGTGCTATTGCAAGCATAGAAACTGCCGAAATTTACGGCCTTAAGGTTTTAGAAGCCAACATTAATAAAAGTGCCGAAAACACTACCCGTTTTGCCGTACTTTCAAAGGTAAAGGCCGACTCCCCTGCACTTACAAACTCGGTTTTAATGTTCACAGTTAAACACCAAGCAGGCTCGCTTGCAAACGCCATTAGCATTATAGGTAAATACGGTTTTAATATGAGCGCACTTCGCAGCCGCCCACTTAAAAAACATTCTTGGCAGTACTACTTCTATATAGAAATCGACGGCACTACCGATACCGAAAACGGCCAAAGAATGCTTGACGAACTAAATAAGCTATGCGACGAATTAAAGGTTGCGGGCAGATATGCACCGCACAGTGAAATTTGAGGTTAGATTAATGACAATACATCTTAACTTAAAAGAAAACAGTTATGATATTGTGGTTCAACGCGGCATTTTACAAAATGCAAAAGACCACTTAAATCTTAATAGACGCGTTTTGGTTGTTACCGATTCGGGTGTACCCGAAATTTACGCAAAAACATTGGCTTCAATGTGCAAAGAGTCTATTATACATACCATCGAAATGGGTGAAGATTCAAAGAGCATTACCTCCTTTGAAGCATTGCTTAAAACAATGTTAGAAAACGATTTTTCACGCAAAGACTGTGTTGTAGCAGTCGGTGGCGGCGTTGTGGGTGACCTTGCAGGTTTTGCGGCGTCAGCCTATATGCGCGGAATCGATTTTTATAATATCCCCACCACGCTTCTTTCGCAAATCGACTCTTCAATCGGCGGGAAAACCGCCATAAACTTTTGTGGGGTTAAAAATATCGTCGGCGCATTTTATCAGCCAAAAAAGGTTTTAATCGACCCCGAGCTTTTAAAAACTTTGCCACCCCGTCAAATATCAAACGGACTTGCTGAAGCTATAAAAATGGCGCTTACAAGCGATGCTGAGCTTTTCGATATACTCGAAAACAAAGACATTGACGAAAATATTGATGAAATTATTATCCGTTCGCTAGGCATCAAAAAAAGTGTTGTTGAGCAGGACGAAAAAGAAGCAGATCTTCGCAAAATACTTAATTTTGGTCACACAATCGGCCACGGGATTGAGAGCAGCAATTTAAACGAGCTTTACCATGGCGAATGCGTTGCATTAGGGCTTATCCCTATGTGTGATACCGTAATCAGACCACGTGTTATCAAGGTGCTTCAAAAGTGCAATCTTTATAATTTGATAGATTTTGATTGGGCGAAAATAGCCGAAGCCACCTTCCACGATAAAAAAGCAGACGGAAACACCGTTACCATTACTACCGTTTCAAAAATCGGTAAATTTGAGCTTAAAACTTTAAATTGCGACCAAGTAATAAATATAGCCAAAGCGGCTTTCGAAGGATGAAAATTATGAAAAACACATTTGGAAACAGCGTTGCTATCACACTTTTTGGCGAAAGCCACGGCGAATATATCGGTGCCGTGCTTGACGGTTTAGCACCGGGAATTGACATTAACCGCGAATATATTGAAAATATGTTAACTTTACGCCGTCCGCAAGGCAAAATTTCAACCCCGCGACAAGAAGCAGATAACTTTAAAATTATCAGCGGTGTGATAAACGGCAAAACCACGGGCACACCCTTAACCATTTTAATACCAAACGAAAACACCCAAAGCGGCGACTATGCCCAAATGCAAACTATCGCCCGCCCATCCCACGCTGATTTTACCGCCGAGTGTAAATACCACGGCTTTCAGGATTCGCGCGGTGGCGGCCATTTTAGCGGAAGAATAACCGCAGCCCTTGTTGCCGCAGGTGCTATTTGTAAATACGCCTTAGAGCAAAAAGGCATTTTAATCGGCACCCACCTTAAAAAATGCGGTGGTGTTTCGGATATAGACTTTACCGATTATGAAGCCGATATTAAAAAACTAAACAATACCGTATTTGCTGTTTTAAGTGATGAAAAAGGCGAAGAAATGAAGCAAGCAATACTCCAAGCCGCCCAAGACGGCGATAGCGTTGGCGGAATACTCGAAACTGCGGTTATCGGTATGCCGCAAGGTGTAGGCGAACCGTGGTTTGACTCGGTTGAAAGTCAGGTTTCGCACCTGCTATTCTCTATCCCTGCGGTAAAGGGTGTTGAATTTGGCGCAGGCTTTTCGATTGCCGATATGAAAGGCAGTCAAGCCAACGACCAAATTAAAATCGAAGATAGCAAAGCGGTAACAGTTACCAATAACAACGGCGGAATTAACGGTGGTATATCTAACGGAATGCCGATTATTTTCCGCACCGCAATTAAACCCACCCCCACCATTTTTAAAGAACAAAGTACAATAGAT
>JAZRBQ010000077.1:0-8789 GCA_045635145.1 Acutalibacteraceae bacterium
ACAGGTATGAAATCGGAAGAAATCAACCCTACGGTTTTTGAAGAAGAAATCGTAGAGGAAGTATCCGAATTAACCGAAGAAGCAGTTGCTGAATAATTTTAAAACTCTCGCAGAAATGCGAGAGTATTTTTGCATAAACCGATAAAAATGAATAAAAAATTGCTTGTAAAAATATATTTTTATATTAAAAATTAACAATTTCGTTTACATTTTATAGCGTGATGTGATATAATGCAAATATAGATACAAAAGGGGGCTTCTTTATGAAAATTGCTTTTTATGGTGCCGCGCACGAGGTTACAGGCTCTTGTACTGTAATTTATGCCAACGGTAAGACAATAATGGTTGACTGCGGTATGGAGCAAGGACCCGATATTTATGAAAATGTTCAGTTGCCAATGCTTCCTGCCGAAATTGATTACGTCTTGCTGACGCATGCACATATTGACCATTCGGGAAAAATCCCCGCGCTTACGGCTGCGGGTTTTCGCGGTGAGGTTTATACCACCCTTGCAACTAAAAAATTGTGCGAAATTATGCTTTTGGATTCGGCTCATATACAGGAGTTTGAAGCAAAATGGCGCAACCGAAAGGCAAAGCGTTCAGGTGCGGGGGAATATAAACCGCTTTATACCTGTGAGGACGTAAAGAAGACTATAAAACAGTTTGTGCCCTGCGATTATGATAAAAAATATGAGCTTTGCAAGGGCGTTAAAATTCAGTTTACAGATGCGGGTCACCTTTTGGGTTCGGCTAGTATCAGCGTTGAAGTAACCGAAGCAGGAAACACCGAAACTATTGTATTTTCGGGTGACCTTGGCAACTTCAACCGTCCCCTTATTCGTGATATGGGTCAACCAAGCAAGGCCGATTACGCCGTTATCGAATCAACCTACGGCAACCGTTTGCACGGCGAAAGACCCGACTACGTAGCGCAATTAACACGTATTATAAAGCAAACCTTCCAAAAGGGCGGTAATGTGGTAATTCCTTGCTTTGCTATTGGCAGAACACAGGAACTTTTGTACCTTTTAAGAATTATTAAGGAGCAAAATTTAATACCCGAATATCCCGATTTTCCGGTTTATATTGACAGTCCACTGGCGGTTGAAGCGACCGAAATTTACAGCAGTGATTTATACGACTATTTTGACGATGAAACCCTAGAATTGCTTAAAAAGGGAATTAATCCTATAAAAATACCTAATTTGCATCTTTCGGTAACAAGTGATGATTCTATGGCGATTAATCTTGATAAAACGCCAAAGGTTATTCTCTCGGCCAGCGGTATGTGTGAAGCGGGTAGAATTCGTCACCATTTAAAGCACAATTTATGGCGTAGCGACAGTACGGTTTTGTTTGTTGGCTATCAGTCACAGGGAACTCTTGGCAGAATTATCATTGAAGGCGCGCCCACAGTTAAGCTTTTTGGCGAAGAAATTAAGGTTAATGCTAATATTGAACAGCTTGATGGCATAAGCGGCCACGCCGATAAGAATATGCTAATCGGTTGGATTGAAGGCTTTACAGAAAAACCGAAAACTGTTTTCGTTAACCACGGTGATGATGCAGTGTGTGATGAATTTGCAGCTGCCATAACCGAAAAGACGGGAATTTATGCAACGGCACCTTATAATGCCGCCGAATATGATTTAATTTCGGGTGTTTGTTTAAAATCGGGTAATAAGCAAAAGATTGTTAAGACAGGCAGCGTTAAATTCCGTGAATCTTCGGGCTTTAGCCGTCTTTATAATGCGGGAAAGCGTTTGCTTGCGGTTATTGAAAAATATCGCGAGGGTGCAAATAAGGATATTGCAAAATTTGCCGATGAAGTAACCAAGCTTTCTGATAAGTGGGATAAATAATTTTAAGGAAAAGTTTTATGAAAATTTGTATTTTTGGCGCATCAAGCAATAGTATTGATGAAAAATATATGCAAGCGACCGAAGAATTGGCGCAAACCTTGGCTCAAAGGGGGCATTCGCTGGTTTTTGGTGCAGGTAAACACGGTTTGATGGGTGCTGCCGCGCGCGGTTTTAAGAAAAACGGCGGTGAAATTATCGGTGTTATACCCGAATTTTTCCGCGAAGAAATGGTGGAAGTAATTTATACCGAATGTGATGAGATTATCTATACCGAAACCATGGCGCAAAGAAAGGCTAAAATGGAAGATTTGGCCGACGCTTTTGTAGTGGTCCCCGGTGGAATGGGCACTTTTGAAGAATTTTTCGAAGTTCTTACCTTAAAACAACTTGGTCGCCACACAAAGCCGATTGCGATTTTTGATGTTGGCGGTTATTACGTTAAGCTTCAGGAATTTATGGCTTCGTCAATAAATGAAGGCTTTATGACCGAAGCCTGCAAAGCGCTCTATATTTGTGAAAGTGATGCGGCGAAAATTGTCGATTATATCGAAAACGATAACTTTTCAAAGCGAGCATTAAGGGAATTAAAAAACGGGTGAATATATAAATGAAAAAACTATTGGCAATAATTGTGGCTTTAATTATGCTGATTTCTATTGTGCCGATGACCGCCATTACAGCGTCGGCGGCTAAAAGCGCGATAATTTATTTTAGCAAAAACACGGTAGAGGTTGGCGAAAAGGTCACCGTAACGGTATCGCTTAACCCCGCTATAGAAATGTATGCCGTTTCTTTCAATTTGAAATTTGACGATGAGCTTTTAAAGTATGAAAGCGGCACAGGGGTCGCAAATTTGAACGTTATAAAGGTTGTTGAAGCCCCGTCAGGCGAAAAAATTGTTAAATATAACTTTGTTTTTAGTGCCATTGATGACGGTAAACCTTTAATTTCGGTTACCGATTGTGTTTATGACGTTTTGGGCGAAAATGGTGCCGAAACAAAGACATTTGAGGGCGCGGCGGCAAGATTAACCGTTAAGCCACATGAACACACCTATAAAAAGTACAAGACCACCGATGCTACAACAAGCAAGGATGGCAAGAAGTATTATAAGTGTGCTGATTGCGGTGCTACCAAAACATCCACAATCTATAAAGCATCTAAGGTATATCTTTCTACCGAAGAATACACCTACAACGGCAAAACCAAGAAGCCTTCCGTAAAGGTTTATGACAGTAAGGGTAAAAAGCTCGACTACGGCGATGATTACACCTATAGCCGTCCTTCAAGCAGTAAGTATGTTGGCAAGTATAAGATTAAGGTGACCTTCAAGGGCGATTACACAGGTACTAAAACACTTTACTACACAATCAACCCCGATGATACAAAGATATCAAGTGTAACCGCTGCTAAGAAGAGCCTTAAGGTTAAGATTAGTAAAAAGAGCACACAGGTTACAGGTTATCAAATCCAGTACTCAACTTCTAGTAAGTTCAAGTCGGCAAAACTCAAGACAATAAGCAGTTACAAGACAACTTCTTATACAATTAAGTCTTTATCAGCTAAGAAATATTACTACGTAAGAGTAAGAACCTACAAGACTGTTGACGGTAAGAAATATTATTCAGACTGGTCGGATGCAATTAAAAAGAAAACCAAGTAAAACTCATGATTTTGCGTTAAGGAGTGAATTTTATGAAAAAAGCTATATCCTTAATTTTGGCGGTGCTCTTGTTGGGGGCTATAATTCCAACAAAAATCTTTGCCGTAGAAAATCCTGAAAACGAAATTGCGCGTCAATATAGTTTTTCGGATGCTTGTATAGATGAATCTGGCCACAGCTTTGGTCAGTGGAGTCAATTTGCAACAAGTATTTGCCAATTAAGTTATAGGCGTCAATGTGAAAAATGCGGTGTTTTTCAACATACTAAGGATATAACTGAACAAATCGTGACCTATTCTGTTCCGGCAATTACCTCCAATGTTGGCGATTTAATAATGTTAGAACATTATAGCGTATATTTTGATGAAAACACCCTTATTTCACATAATGACATTACTTGGACATCTGATTTTATAGAAATTAATGAAAATTGTATTATTCCCACTAAAGCGGGGGTGTTTAAGCTAGTTGCCACCGCCAAAAACAGACAAAAGTCCGTTTATTTGGTTATTAAAAATTCCCAAGAAACCGAATATACTTTGTATTTTGATGATTTTGAAAATTCAAATTTAGAAGATTATCGGGTTATCAAAAATTCGAATTTATCAAGTTATTATATTTCGGATGGCAACTTGGTTTTGGATTCGGTAGGTAGCGATATGCGCCTTTTGTTGCCGGCCTTTTTGGGCGATTTCGGCGATTATAGAATCGAAACCGAATTTTCTATGCTTGAGGCCGCTAACGATATGCGTTGGTTTTCTGTAATGGCCCGTACTCAAAATAAGGATTGCTTATATTGGCAAGCGGTTATTCGCAAAAAGGCAACCTTGACTAACGGTACTGAAATTGCGGCAAGAATAATGTCGAGTAATGGAATAGAAAATTGGAATGTTACCCACAAAGCCCCATATTCGCAGGATTTGTTGCCTTATGAGTATCACACCCTAACTTTCAATCTTAATGGAAATAATGCCACACACGCCATTGATGGCGAAATAATTTTAGAATCAGATACTATTACAAATAAAATCGGCGACGTTGGTTTTCAGGTAAATTCAGCTAAAGTTTTGATAGATAGGGTTAGAATAGTGCTTACTGTTAACGAACCGACACATAATTTTGGCAATTGGGTTGTTAAAAAAACTAACAGTTGCACTGAAGATGGATATAAAACAAGAACCTGCGCATATTGCGAAAAAACCGAAACCGAAATTATTGCCGCTTCACATAATTTGGCCTATTTGCCGGCGAAGGAACCAACTTGTACCGAATCTGGATGGTTGGGATATGAATTTTGCAATCGTTGTGACTATGTTTTCAAAAAGGTTATTCCTGCAAATTTGCATAGTTACGCGCGAAAAATAAATTCTGTGGCGCATAGGGGATATAGCTACTCAGCGCCCGAAAATACACTCGCTGCATATATTATGGCAAAAGAAAACGGCTTTGATTTTGCTGAATGTGACGTTTCTTTCACAGCGGATGGCGTGGCAGTTTTGCTTCACGATAGCACAATTGACCGCACAAGCAACGGCAGCGGTAATGTTTCGGCTTTAACGTATGAAGAATTATTACAATATGATTTTGGCGGTTGGAAAAGCGAAAAATATAAAGGAACAAAAATCCCAACCTTTGAAGAGTTTATTGCCTTGTGCGCCAAAATAAACATACATCCTTATATTGAGCTTAAAGGCCATGGAGGATATAATCAAGAAAAAATTCAACAGTTGGTTGATGTTGTTAAAAAATATGGTATGAGTGATAATTCCACTTGGATTTCATTCGGTTATGACATTTTGGTTCTTGTAAAAAATGCTGATCCAAGTGCTAGATTGGGATTTCTTGCAGGTTCGGATGCGACAAATGAAATAATCGAAAAGGTTAAGCGTCTTAAAACTGAAACGAACGAAGTATTTTTAGATTTAAGCTATGGTAACGTGACTAAACAGGGTGCTTTACGTGCCAAGGCAAATAATATGCCGCTAGAAGTTTACACTGTGAATTCAAAGGATGCCATACTTAAAATGTATCCACAAATCAGTGGTGTCACAAGTGATTATTTGGTGGCGCAATCGGTAGTGCGTGATCAAAATGCCGTAGTTACCGCACCCACTTGCTTTGAAGCAGGATATACAACTTATACGTGTAGTGATTGCGGTAATTTGCACACAGATAATTATACAAAACCAATGAATCACAGTATAATGGTTCGCACAATTCTTAAAGAGCAAACGTGTTCTGAAAACGGCAAGTGGCTGCTTGAATGTTTGAATTGCGAATATTCTGAAACTGTAGAAATTGCCGCTACGAAAGAACACAAGTATGACAATCCTTGCGATGCTGATTGTAACGAATGCGGCAAGGAAAGAGACGTAGACCACGCTTATAAGAGCTACAAGACCACCGATGCTACCACAAGCAAGAACGGTAAGAAATATTATAAGTGTGAAGATTGTGGCGCTACAAAGATTTCTACAATCTATAAGGCATCTAAGATTTCTCTCTCTACTGAAGAATATACCTACAACGGCAAGACTAAGAAGCCTTCCGTAAAGGTTTATGACTCTAAGGGCAAGAAACTTGATTACGGCGATGATTACACCTATAGCCGTCCTTCAAGCAGCAAGAATGTTGGTAAGTATAAGATTAAGGTAACCTTCAAGGGCGATTACACAGGTACCAAGACACTTTACTACACCATTAATCCTAAGGCTACAAAGGTTTCAAGTGTAACCGCTGCTAAGAAGAGCTTAAAGGTTAAGATTTCTAAGCAGAGCACTCAAACCACAGGTTATCAAATTCAGTATTCGACATCCAGTAAGTTCAAGTCAGCAAAGACCAAGACAATAAGCAGTTACAAGACAACTTCTTATACAATTAAGTCTTTATCGGCCAAGAAATATTACTACGTAAGGGTAAGAACCTACAAGACTGTTAACGGCACAAAATATTATTCCGACTGGTCAAAATCAGTTAAGAAGAAAACTAAATAAAACAAAAATCCCGCCACGGCGGGATTTTTAATTTATATTATTTTATATAACACCATAAACTTCGACGATACCGCTTTTGTGGTAAAGTGACGGGGTAACTAATAGGGAATAGCCTTGACCTGCATCGCAGTTCCATTCGATAGAACGTCTTTGGGGTACGGCACAGGCGGCAAGTAACATCATAATAGCGCCACCGTGCATTATAACCCCTGCGCTTTCGATTTCATTATTAAGCATATCAACAATAATATCGTGCAGTCCTACGCATAATCTTTTGATAAAATCGGTATTGCTTTCGCCACCGCGCGCGGTAGCGTTTTTGCCTGAAGCCCAATCTTTAAAATCGGGGTCAAGCTCTAATTCGTTAGCGGTTTTGCCTTCAAAATCGCCAAAGTCATATTCTTTAAGGCTATCAACCAAAAACATCGGCACATCGGGATAGAGAACAGCGCCCGATTGCTTTGCACGAAGAAGTGGACTTGAATAAAGACGGCTGATTTCGGGATAATCAATATCGTCCTTCATCATTCTAAGCTCGTTAAGACCTTCGGGCGATAAAGGCAAATCGGTTTTACAACCGATATACTGACCCTTATAGTTGGCGTCGGTTGCGCCGTGACGGATAAGGTGTATTTTAAGAGTTTTCATTATATGCCTCCAAAAGCTGAGAAATTATTTGGTTAGAAACAAGCATACCTTGGTTAGTTAAACTAAATTTGCCGTTTGTTATATTGCCAAGGCCGTTTTTAGTATATAAATTGAGCATTTGCGAGTCTAAAAGGTTGGCATCAACACCTTTTTTAAGGCGAAGCCCCAACATAATTTGTTCACATATATCACCGCCGTCGCCGTCGGGTGTGGGGGCGTTGCCAAGGGTAAATGCCTTCATATCACGCGGATAGAAAAACCGCTTGCCATCAATAAACGAATGTGCCGACGGCCCTAACCCCAAATATTCTTGGCAGTTCCAATACTTTAAATTGTGACGGCTTTCAAAACCGTGCTTTGAAAAATTTGAAATTTCGTAGTGATTGTACCCCTTTTGTTCTAAATAATCGCACATAAAAAGATATTGTTCACAAATTTCGTCTTCGTTTGGCAAATTTAAGGTATCTTGAGTTTTATAAAACAAGGTTTTTTCTTCGATTTTAAGGATATAGACCGAAATATGTTGGGGGTCTAAAGCAATAAGAAAATCAAGATTTTGCTTTAATTTTTCTATTGTAGAATCGGGCAGACCTATCATTAAATCAAGCGAAATATTAGAAAATCCCAAATCCTTTGCAATTTTAACGGCGCGCTCGGTTTCGTTTGCCGAATGTGTGCGACCTAAAACCTTAAGCTCACTATCATTCCCGCTTTGCGCCCCGATTGAAAGGCGGTTAATACCCGCATTTTTTGCATTTGTAAGAACCTTTTCAATATCGTCCTGCGGGTTTATTTCAAGGGTTATTTCGGCATTTTCTAAAACCGTAAAATTCTCTTTAACCGTGTTTAAAATAGGTGAAAGATGCTCGCTCAAAAGCGACGGTGTGCCACCACCAAAATAAATAGTATCAATGGGGCGGTCTTGTTTGCCGCCCCATTGTTTAATTTCCCTTTGAAGCGCGGTGACGTAAGTTCCGGCAAGTTCGTTGCTGAAAACACCCGAATAAAAGTCACAATAAGCGCATTTTCTTTTGCAAAACGGAATATGTAGGTATAAACCTAAATTAGTCAAGGATTTCACCGGTAGCGTTGCCGCCGATTTTTGCAGCGTTAGCTTCGTCGGTGTCGATATGCATAGCAAGTGCATAAGAATCGCTTACACGTGCTACAACGTCGCCGAAGATAAGGCTTCTGCCTTCGGATTCAATCTTAACACTAACGATTTGCTTGTCCTTAATGCCGAAACGTTCGCCGTCAGCAACGGTCATGTGAATGTGACGCTTTGCAGCGATAACACCTTGTTCAAGTTCAACTTCGCCCTTAGGACCGATAAGCTTGCATTTGCCACTGCCTGCAACGTCGCCCGATTCACGAATGGGGGCGAGTGCGCCGATTGAGCGAGCATCGGTTAAAGAAATTTCAACCTGAGTTTCGGGACGAACAGGACCTAAAATAGAAGCCTTTAACTGACCCTTTTCGCCAACGATTGTAACCTTTTCTTCGCAAGCGAATTGACCGGGTTGTGATAAATCCTTCTTAGGTGTCAAGGTGTAGCCTTCACCGAAGAGAATTTCCAAATCCTTTTGAGAAACGTGTAAGTGACGAGCAGAAATTTCTACC
>JAZRBQ010000078.1:0-6907 GCA_045635145.1 Acutalibacteraceae bacterium
AACTTGGGTATGTAAGGCACATCAACGCCATAAGCCAATTCGCGATAAGGTTCGTCACAAATTATGAAGATATTTTTGTCATATTCAGCCTGTTTTTTGTTTAAAAGCTCGGCTAATTTTTCAATAGTTTCTTGCGATAAAACAACACCTGTGGGGTTGTTTGGAGAATTGACAATAATCGCCTTTGTGTTTTCGGTAATGGCGCTTTCAAGGGCGTTAAAATCTATTTGAAAATCACTTTCACGACACTTTGCAACAACAAGCTTTGCGCCCGCCTTTTGGGCAAAAACGCGGTATTCGGGGAAAAAAGGTGCTAATGCGATAACTTCATCTCCCTTATTACAAAGGGCATTAAGGCAAATCGTAAGCGAAGCCGCAGCGCCACAGGTCATATAAATTAGATTTGGGTCAGCTTCAACCGAAAAGCGCTTATTTATACTTTGAGCAATGGTGTTTCTAACATCAGGCGCACCTTGAGCCGATGTATAACCGTGAAGCTTTACGGGGTCGCTTTGGGTTAAAAGCTTAACCATAGCCTCATTAACCTCTTTAGGCGCGGGGATGCTTGGATTACCAAGGCTAAAATCAAAAACATTTTCGGCGCCAATTTCTTGACGTCTTTTGTTGCCGTATTCAAAAATTTCACGAATTACCGAGCGGTTTTCGCCTAACTGTAACATTTTTTCGTTTAACATAATTTACTCCTTACTCTATCTCAAGTTCCTTAATGGTACGCATTTGATAGTCAACATTCTTAATAAGCTCGTTCTTTTTAAGGGCGGCTGCAGCACCCTTAACAACGCTATAAGCAGGGTCTTCAAGGTGATGTACCTTTAGACCTAAATACTGCTCAATCTTTTGTGGGAAGCCCAAAAGTTTAGAACCACCGCCCGCAAGGTATAAGCCGTCGTTCATAATATCGGCAACTAAATCGGGGTCGGTTTTATTAAGCACTTCCCTAATGCTATTACAAATGCTGTCAAGCACACCTTTTATGGCTTCGTACACTTCGGTAGAATTAATTTCAAACCGTTCGGGCAAACCTGTGAGCGCATTTTTACCGTTAGCTATAACAGCAATTTCAACGTCACGCTCGATAGCAGTTCCAACCTTGATTTTTATAGCTTCGGCGGTAAGTCTGCCGATTTCGATGTTATATTCCTTTCTGACATAACGGATAATTTGCGCATCGATATCAAATGAAGCCGTTTTAAAGGATTTGCAGCTGGAAATCGCACCCATTGAAACCACAGCAACGTCGGTTGTGCCGGCACCGATATCTACGATTAATGTGCCGTGAGGTTTAGAAAAATCAAGCCCCAACCCAAATGCAATAGCCAAAGGACTTTCAATAACCGTAATATTTCTACCACCCGCCGCTTCAAGCACGTTCATAAGTGAATGGTGTTGTAATTCGGCAAGACCTGCGGGCAAGGTTGCCATTATACGTGGACGCAAAACCTTATTGCCGAAAGCAAGTTGCATATATTCCTTAAGCATATACTCGGTTAAATCATAATCCGAAATTACACCATGCTCAATCGGATAAACACTCACAAGGCTATCAGGAGTACGACCGATAGTTTGCTTTGCCTTTTCGCCTGTGTAAACAACCTCCCAGCTTTCGCTGTCAACAGTTACAACGTTTGGAAGTTCTAGCACAACCTTTGAGCTTGAAAATATAACCGTTTTTGAGGAACCTAAATCTATTCCAATATCAATAGCCATTATTTTTTACCTTTCTTTTGTTTTGTTATAAGACCGCAAATACAAAAAACATCATTTGCACCCGCCAAAAGCAGTTGCTTTGCACATTCGTCAAGTGTTGCGCCTGTGGTCTTAATATCATCAACAAGCAAAATTGTTTTGCCTGTAACCTTATAATTACTGCTGTAAATACCCTTTACGTTTTTAAAACGTTCCTTAATAGGTAAATCGTGTTGCTTTTTACTAACGTATTTTGCCGAAAGCAAACCATCGAAAACAGTTAAACCCAAAATTTGCGAAAGCCTTTGTGCCAAAAGTCTTGACTGATTAAAGCCGCGTCTTAACTCCTTTAAAGGATGCATCGGCACAAAAGCTATGCCATCAAAATTAATATCCGCATAGACGGTTTTAACCATTTTAGCCATCTCGTTAGCGAAAAACTGTGCGCCCGATTCCACCCTAGCAAATTTATAGCGATACATCGCTTCCTGCGCTTGTCCATCATTTTTAAAGGGAGCTATCGCACCCGAAAAGTGATAAACCCTTTCTTTGCATTCACATTCCTTTTTATAATGACCGCAACCCGAACAAATTTTAAGGGTATCAATGCTCTCTATCATCTCATAACAATATTCGCATAAAAATTCATTCTCATCTATAATCTCGCCGCAAGATAAACACTTATTCGGGAAAATGGCTTCCAAAATACTATTAAAAAACTTCATCACGCAAATTCCCTTTTAAAAAATGTTGTAGCAAGGTATAACGTAAAGTTTTGCGGTCGTTAGCCGCCATATTATTCCAAATATCCTTACTGCCAACCATAACCAATAACTTTTTCGCCCTAGTTACCGCGGTATATAACAAATTGCGATACATAAGCTTTGAAGGTACGTCGGACAAAGGAATTACTACACAAGGATATTCACTACCTTGGCTTTTATGAACGGTCACAGCGTATGCCAACTCAAGTTGATTCAAATCTTCCGAAAAATATGTAGCAACCTTATCGTCGTACCTAACCTTAACTATACCGCCGCGAATATCAATATCGGTTATAAAACCAACGTCGCCGTTAAAAATACCCGCGCCGTATTCTCCGTTATCCTTGCGGTATTGCAAATCATAATTATTTTTAATTTGCATTACCTTATCATTTTCACGAAGATACATTCCCTTAAAAACAAGCTGTGGCTGACCTGTTTTACGGGGGTTAAGTTTTTCTTGCAAAAGATTATTAAAATTAACCGTACCTGTATCAAGCATTCGTGATGGACACAAAAGTTGAATATCGGTTAATGGATTAAAGCCGTAAGCCGAAGGCAAGCGTTCACAAAAAAGGTCAAGCACGGTTTCAACCGTTTGGTATTTATCGCCGCGTGTTAAAAAGAAACAGTCGGAATCTTTGGTATTAAAATCCGCTTCTTCGCCATTTATAATTGCGTGAGCATTATTAACAATCATACTTTCTTTAGCCTGACGAAAGACCTTTTTTAGCCTGATTGAAGGGAAAATATCAGCCTCTAAAATATCATTTAAAACGTTACCTGCGCCAATACTCGGAAGCTGGTCTGAGTCGCCAACCAAAATAATTCTACACGATAAGCGCAAGGCTTTAAGCAGGTTGTCAAACAAAATACTATCTATCATAGAAGCTTCGTCAATTATAATAACGTCGCATTCTAGTGGATTTTTCTCGTTACGTACAAACTGTTGCACATCGCCGTCGCCCCATTCAACCTCGAGCAAACGGTGAATAGTTTTGGCTTCTTTACCGGTAAGTTCGGTCATACGCTTTGCCGCCCTACCCGTAGGTGCGGCAAGTTCAATATTTAAATCCCTATTTTCAAAAAGACTAATTATTGCGTTTAAAGTTGTGGTTTTGCCTGTACCGGGGCCACCTGTAAGCACCAAAATACCACTTTCAAATGCTTCAAAAATAGCTTGTCTTTGCAATTTTTCAAACTTAATACCTAAACGGTTTTCAACGTTTTCAATTTCTAATTCATCAACTGTAACTGCCGAATTTATAAAACGTTTTACCGCAAAAAGACGTGCTGCAATATGTTGTTCAGCGTTATAATAAGACGGAATAGACAAAAATTCCGTACCGTTTATATTTTCACTACAAAGGCAAAAGGTTTCAATCAATTTGTCGCAACAAATCTCTACAACCGATTCCTCGCTTGATAAGAGCTTACAAGCAACGGGAACGAATTTATTTCTTGGCAAGCAGGTATGCCCATTATATAAATTTTTTCGCAAAACATATTCAATACCTGCCGTAATACGTTCTTCACTTGCCATATCGAAGCAGAAGTCAGCGGCAATATCTTCAACAAGTTCAAAGTTAAAATCAATGCCCTCACCGCACAAAACGTAAGGATTTTGGCGTATCATTTCAATAGAGCGCATACCGTATTTTTTATAAATAGAAACGCATCTATCCGGCGAAATATTATATTTCGAAAGTAACAGCATTATATCGCGAATGCCGTATTGCTTATGATATTCTTCACTAATAGCCATTGCCTTTTGCAACGAAATACCCTTAATAGTAGCAAGTGCAGTTGGATTATCCTGAATAACGTTAAGGCTATCTTCGCCAAATTTTTCAACAATTCTTGCCGCTGTAGATGGTCCTACCCCCTTAATTGTGCCGGAGGATAAATATCTTAAAATAGCCGCCTTGTTTTGCGGCGCTTTACGTTCAAAGCTTTCAACCTTAAACTGTTCGCCATAGGTTTGATGGACAGTGAAACTACCCTTAAATTCAGCGGTGTCACCCTCATTCAAAAAAGGCATTGTGCCCACTGCTATAATCTCTTCACTGCCGCAATCAAGCACGGCTACGGTATAATAATTTGATTCATTACGAAAGGTTATTTTTTTAACGTCAGCTACAAAGGTTTCCATTATAATTCCTTTCTTATAATCAAATTCTTTCGGGGAGTTTTACACCGTAATTTTGGGCAATTTCACGCGTGCGTTCAAAGGTATCGTTATCCAAATTATCACAAAACGGCACAATAAAATCAGCAAAGCTTTTACCGTGCCAATTATATTGCTCACAAACGTATAAAAGTTGTTTTTCGGCAGTATCGTTTTGCAAATTTATAACAAGATGGGCATAAAGCTTAGCTTTTGGAAAGATAAACCTTAATTTAATTAAATGCAAAAATTCGCTAAAACCAAATACCGCGAAACCTAAAATTATCAAAAAAATAATTATTTTCATAAAATTCCCTCCGCTATATTATACGGAAAAAATTTTATTTTGATAATGCCATAAATGGCAAATAAAGGGCTGTTTTCAGCCCTTTATTTTACTTTATTGTTACCGAAGTATCATAACTTCCTATTGCCCAAATATCATCGTTATCCTTGAAGCTAATCAAAACAGGTACTGTGTGTTCACCCTGCTTTTTGTTTGCTAAATTCATAACCGCATAAACATTTGAAGCTTTTAAATTATATATTGCCCTTCTTGGACCGAATACCTTAATATTATTAATTTTGGTACCCTGAGCCGAGAAGCCATTAGCCAAATTTTCAAATTCAAACTTTGAAACATTAACTGTTTTTTGAATATAATTTGACAAATTAAACTTAACTGTGAAATGCTCAATATTATCAAGCAAACGAACACCGTCGGGTAATTTTGCCGAAACGTCAAAGCTGTTTGTTGATTTTGTGATTTGTGAAATATCAATAGCCGAAAGCGACACCTTTTCGGTTTTATCAACAGTTTCGGGTGTGCCTATAACCGTAACGGTTTTATAATTTATGGTGTAAGACAAGCTCTTCACATCAAAGCCGTGCGGCAGGTTAGAGAAAACCACCTCAACAGGAACAGTTTTCTTTTTAGAAATCGGCACAGTAACCTTAACAGCTGTTTCACTCAAGGTTAAATTATCAAGTGCGAGTTCTTTTTGATTTTCATCATAAAGCTTAATTGCCGCATCAAAGGTTTCGCTGACACTCAAAGTTTTATCCACCTTAGCAAAAGCCACAACCGATGTAATTTGATTAACAACAGTACGCGGACCTGTGATAGTAATAGTATCACTTTCGGCGCCGCTTACCACCGCGTTTTCGGCAATAAGACCCTTTTCAGCGGTAACACCCTCCGCCAAAGCGGTAACTGTAAATTCCTTAGTGTCGATATAATCAAACGATATTTTAAGAGTAGAAGGTGTAATACTTAAAATTTCAAGACCGCTCTTTGCAGCGTTAGGTGTTGCCACAACCTCGAGATTATATTCACCCGGTGCATCAACCGATGCCGCCGAAGCATAAACATTGAAATCCTCATTCTTAAGAGAGCTTACAAGATAAGTCGGTCCTCTGGCGATAACGGTGAATTTTTGGTCGGAAATATCACCAATAATACTCATACCGTTTTCAGCAACCATTGTGTTTTCCAAGTTAACGTTAACCGTCATATCAGCAAAGCTACGCTGAATAATCGGGTTTTCGTTTATCATTATAAGCAACCATAAAACAAATGCTAAAACCAAAGAAATAACCACATTTATTTTTCGGTTAGATAGCATCTTTTTTACTGAAAAGAAGGAGGTGAATTTTTTAAACTTGCTCATTAGTCGTCCTTCCTTTCTTTATTTTTGCCAAATGGGTTAATGTTCTTAATTGCGGCAACAAGGGTGTTTGATTTTTGGGTGTCTTCTTCAGTAAGTAAAAGACTTTGCAATTCAGCAATAGCAGTAACCGAATTGTAATTACGCTTTATTTTACCGCCAACCGCAATTGAAATGATACCCGTTTCTTCCGAAACCACCAAAACAACCGCATCTGAATTTTCGCTCATACCGATAGCTGCACGGTGTCTTGTGCCAAGGCTTGAATTCAAGGTGTCGTTTTGAGTTAAAGGTAATATACATCCTGCCGCATAAAGACGACCGTCGCGCACTATCATTGCACCGTCATGTAAAGGAGATTTTGGGAAAAAGATGTTATTAACAATCGAAACAGATGCTGTAGCATCTAAAACTGTGCCTGTGCTTATAATATCGCCCAACTGAGTTTGACGTTCAAAAACAATTAACGCGCCAATCTTCTTTTCAGACATAAAGCCCGCAGCTTTACCGATTTTATCGATACTTTCGGAAACGGTGCTCTTATTATCAAACAAACGGTCGTGCGAAAATTTGGTACGGCCCACATTTTCAAGTATTTTGCG
>JAZRBQ010000079.1:0-9499 GCA_045635145.1 Acutalibacteraceae bacterium
TTAATACCGCTTAAAATTACGCTTGTATCTACCATACGATTTCCTCCCTATAAAGCACGGGGCCGTCCTTACAAATACGCTTGTTGCCGTACTTTGTTTTACAACTGCATCCCATACAAGCACCAAAGCCACAGCCCATTCTTTCTTCAAAGCTGTATTGACCGCTGGTTTTTGCAACCGATTCAATAGCGCGGAACATGGGGCTAGGTCCGCAAGTGAAGAAGTAACTGTATTCACGGTCCATAGCGTCGGTTACAAAGCCTTTTACACCGTAAGAGCCGTCAACCGTGGTAACGATAACCTCTGCGCCCAAGTTTTTAAAGGCATCCTCGTAGAAGATTTCGTCCTTAGTGTTAAAACCTAAAATAACGGTCGGCTTTTTGCCCATTTTAAGAAGTTCTTTGCAAAGGTTGTAAAGGGGCGGAATACCAACGCCACCACCGATTAAAAGGGGATTTTCACCGCTTTTTTCGGGGTTAAAGCCGTTGGCAAGCCCTACTAAAACGTCAAGTTTTTCGCCTGCTTTCATATTAGCCATTTGTTCGGTGCCAACACCTACAACCTTGTAAATTAAGGTTATGGTTTCTTCGTTGTAGTCGCAAACCGAGATAGGACGGCGCAAAAACTTGCCTTCTAATTTAATGTTTACAAATTGACCGGGTGCTAAAAGGGATGAAGTATCCCCCGCAAGCACCATGCTGTAAACGTTTGGAGCAATTTTAAAGTTGTAAAGAATTTCGTAAATTCCTTGAGTCATCATAAAAATTCACCTTATGCGTCAATAGTTGAAATAGTGAGTGTGGTTTCTTCTAAAACGTCTAAAAGTACACGAACGGTATCAAGCGCTGTGAAGATTGTTACGTTATTTTCGGTAGCGTAGCTTCTGATTTTAAAGCCGTCGGTTGCAGTGCCGCTTGATTCAATATCACGGGTGTTGATTACGTAAGCAATATGACCTTGGCGGAGTGCATCACGGATTTCGTCGGGGTCTTCTTCAATTTTCTTCAAGATTCGGGTGTTAATACCGTTTGCTTTAAGGAATTTAGCAGTACCTTCGGTTGCTTCGATGTTAAAGCCCAAGTTGTAGAAACGGCGAATTAAGGGGAGAGCTTCTTCCTTGTCCTTGTCGCTTATAGTAGCGAATACTGTGCCGTAGTTTTGAACCTTCATACCTGAAGCCTGCAAAGCCTTTGAAAGCGCGCGGTTTAATTTGTCGTCATAGCCGATTGCTTCGCCTGTGGACTTCATTTCGGGTGACAAGTAAGCGTCAAGACCGCGAATCTTATTAAATGAGAATACAGGAACCTTTACGTACCAACGGTCTTTTTCTTGGGGATAAATATCGAAAATACCTTGTTCCTTTAATGATTTGCCTAAGATAACTTCGGTAGCAATATCAGCAAGGCTGTAGCCTGTTGACTTTGAAAGGAAGGGAACAGTTCTTGAAGAACGGGGGTTAACTTCGATAATGAATACGTTTTCGTCCTTGTCTACAATAAACTGAATGTTGTAAAGACCAACGATACCGATTCCAAGACCTAATTTCTTAGCGTATTGTAAAATTGTGCCTTTAACTTTATTTGAAATACTGAATGCGGGGTAAACGCTTATTGAGTCGCCCGAGTGAACACCTGTGCGTTCAACAAGTTCCATAATACCGGGGATAAATACGTCTCTGCCGTCGCAGATAGCGTCAACTTCAACTTCCTTACCTTGAATATATTTGTCAACAAGCACGGGGCGGTCTTCGTCAATTTCAACCGCAGTTTTAAGGTAGTGCTTTAACTGTTCTTCGTCGGCTACGATTTGCATAGCGCGGCCGCCTAATACGAATGAAGGACGAACAAGCACGGGGTAGCCGATTTCTTTAGCGGCGGCAATACCGTCTTCAATCTTGGTAACAGCTTTGCCTTGAGGTTGGGGAATGTTAAGCTCGCGCAAAATCTTTTCAAAGCTGTCGCGGTTTTCGGCGCGTTCGATAGCATCACAGTCGGTACCGATAATCTTAACACCACGGTCGCGTAAGGGTTCAGCCAAGTTGATAGCAGTCTGACCGCCGAGCGACGCGATAACACCTTCGGGTTGTTCGAATTCGATAATGTTCATAGCGTCTGCGGGAGTTAAAGGTTCGAAATAAAGCTTGTCAGCGGTGGTGTAGTCGGTAGAAACAGTTTCGGGATTGTTGTTTATGATAATTGCTTCATAGCCCGAATTTTTGATTGTGGTAACAGCGTGAACGGTAGAATAGTCAAATTCAACACCTTGACCGATACGGATAGGACCTGCACCTAAAACTACAATCTTCTTTTTGTCGGTAAGGATAGAAGCATTCTCGCCTTGATATGAAGAATAGAAATAGGGAATATAAGCGTTTGTGTGGCAGGTGTCAACCATCTTGTAAACAGGGTATAACTTATGCTCACGACGGAAGTTGTAAACGTCGATTTCCTTGCAGTTCCACATTCTTGCAACGTATTTGTCAGAGAAGCCCATCTTCTTAGCGGCGGTAAGCACTTCTAAATTGTTGGGATTTTCCTTAAGGCTTCTTTCCATATCGATGATGCGTTTAATCGCTTCGAGGAAGAAAGCGGTAATCTTTGTAACTTCGTGGAGTTTTTCGATTGTAACGCCACGATAGATAAGTTCAGCAATAGCGAAGAGATTGTCATCTCTGAATTCGGCAATATAGTCGAGAAGTTCGTCGTCGGTCATATTGTCAAACTTGTGGTGGTAAAGGTGGTTAATACCAATTTCGAGTGAACGGATACCCTTAAGCATACTTTCTTCTAAGGTAGAGCCGATACCCATAACTTCGCCGGTGGCCTTCATTTGAGTACCTAAGATATTAGAAGCGGTGGTAAACTTATCAAATGGGAAACGGGGAAGCTTTGTGATGATATAGTCAAGGCGGGGTTCAAAAGCGGCGGTGGTATTAGCTACGGCGATTTCGTCCAAGGTCATACCAACGGCGATTTTAGCGGTAACGCGGGCAATCGGGTAGCCACTTGCCTTTGAAGCCAAAGCGGAAGAACGTGATACACGGGGGTTAACTTCGATAAGATAGTATTCCGAACTTTCGGGGTTGAGTGCAAATTGAACGTTACAGCCGCCTTCAATTTTAAGTTCGCGAATAAGCTTAATGGCGCTGTCGTTAAGCATCTTAAGGTCGTGGTCGTTAAGTGTCATAATAGGCGCTACAACGATAGAGTCACCTGTGTGAACGCCAACGGGGTCGATATTTTCCATACCGCAAATGGTAATAGCGTTATCGTTGCCGTCGCGCATAACTTCGAATTCAATTTCCTTATAGCCTTTAACGCTCTTTTCAATTAGAACCTGATGAACAGGAGAAAGCTTAAATGCGTTGAGACCGATTTCAATAAGTTCTTGCTCGTTATAAGCAAAGCCGCCGCCTGTACCGCCTAAAGAGAATGCAGGACGTAAAACTACTGGGTAACCAATTTCTTCTGCGGCTTCTTTTGCTTCTTCTAAGGAGTAGGGAATGCGTGAAGGAATGGTAGGCTCACCTATCGATTCGCAAAGTTCTTTAAACATTTCGCGGTCTTCGGCGCGTTCAATACTAGCGCTACTGGTACCTAAAAGTTCAACGCCGCATTCCTTTAAAATGCCCTTTTCTTCCAACTGCATTGCAAGGTTAAGACCTGTTTGTCCGCCGATACCGGGAACGATAGCGTCGGGTCTTTCATAACGAATAACCTTTGCTATAAATTCAAGAGTTAAGGGTTCCATATAAACCTTATCAGCGATAGTAGTGTCGGTCATAATGGTAGCAGGGTTGGAGTTGCAAAGCACAACTTCGTAGCCTTCTTCCTTAAGAGCCAAGCAAGCCTGTGTACCTGCATAGTCAAATTCAGCCGCCTGACCGATAACGATAGGACCTGAGCCTATAATCAAAATTTTCTTTAAGTCTGTTCTCTTTGCCATCTTTATTACTCCTTAATGTATTTTATACTGTTGCCGAGCACGGTCATTTTACATTCGCCGTAAAGCTCGTAATTTTCAAACGGTGTAGCTTTACCCATAGAAAGAAAATCATCAGGGTTAACCGTAAACTTTTTATCTAAATCCCACACGGTGTAGCCGCTCTCCTTAATTCCAAAACGGTTGCGTGGGTTTATAGCCATAATTTCGATTAATTTTTCTAAAGTTATGATTCCCGTTTTTACAAGATATGTGTACATAACTGAAAAAGCGGTTTCTATACCTACTATACCAAAAGCACTTTTCTGAAGCCCCTTTGCCTTTTCTTCGGCGCTGTGGGGCGCGTGGTCGGTAGATATCATATCAATAGTGCCGTCTTTAATACCTTCTATAAGTGCTAATCTGTCTTCTTCGCTGCGAAGCGGCGGATTCATTTTAAATCGGCCTTCTTCCTTTAAATCCATATCGGTAAGCACAAGGTAGTGGGGAGCGGTTTCACAGGTGATATCCACACCGTCGGCTTTTGCTTTACGGATAAGTTCAACACTTTCTTTAGTTGAAATGTGGCAGACGTGGTATTTACAGCCTGTTTCTTTTGCTAAGGCAATATCGCGTTTGATTGGTCCCCATTCACTCTCAGAACAAATACCTTTGTGGTTATGAAGTTGCGCATATTCGCCGTCGTGAATGTAACCGCCGTGAAGTAAGCTATTGTCTTCGCAATGTGCTACGATTACCTTGCCAAGCTCTTTAGCTTTAAGCATGGCTTTTCGCATCATATCTTCCGATTGAACGCCCCTGCCGTCGTCCGAAAAGGCAAAGGCATTTTTAAGACCCTCAAAGTCTGATAATTCCTCACCTAATTGACCGACCGTAATCGAAGCGTAAGGATGAACGTTTATCACAGCATCCTTTTCAATGATTTGAAGTTGCGCTTCTAAATGTTCTTTACTATCGGGTACGGGGTTAAGGTTTGGCATTGAGCAAACGTCGGTATAACCGCCGCGGGCACAAGCTAAAGTGCCGCTTTTGATAGTTTCTTTATATGAAAAACCCGGCTCTCTTAAATGAACGTGAACGTCACAAAAAGCCGGGAAGACAAATAAATTATTAAAATTAGAAACAAAACCGCCTAAATTAGTCGGAAAGTCAACAGATTCAAATTTACCGTTTTTGTAAACTTTTGCATTTTTAATGCTATCCATAAAACTACCGCCTTTCAAAAAAACACCCTGCCGCAAGGCAAGGTGAATATGACAATAAATAGCATAACCCCTTGGATTATACTAAAAACCATATTACAATCTTGCCGGCGTCACAGCACCGTGTTTAAAGATTTAATTTACTTTTGCCTATTTTACCACTTATATATTATAATGTCAAGAAATTTGCATTAAATTATATAAATAAATTGTAAATTAGAAAACTTTGTGATATAATAAGATGAATTTTAATGTTAAGGAGAAATGTAAGTGTCATTTCCGCTTGAAAAAATAAGAAATTTTTGTATTGTAGCACATATTGACCACGGTAAGTCAACCTTGGCTGACCGTCTCTTAGAGCATACCGAATCGGTATCGCAGCGCGATATGGAAGAACAAATTCTTGACAGTATGGATTTGGAAAGGGAACGTGGTATTACCATTAAAGCCCACGCCGTTACACTTTACTATAATGCCAAGGACGGCGAACAGTACGAACTTAATTTAATAGACACCCCAGGTCACGTTGACTTTAACTATGAAGTTTCACGTTCACTTGCCGCTTGTGAAGGCGCAGTGCTTATTGTTGACGCTTCACAGGGTATTGAAGCCCAAACCCTTGCCAACACATATTTGGCAGTTGACCACGGACTTGAAATTTTACCTGTTGTAAATAAAATTGACCTGCCTTCAGCCGACCCCGAACGAATCAAGGCGGAAATAGAAGACGTTATTGGTATTCCTGCCGACAACGCTCCCTTAATTTCGGCTAAAACAGGGGTTAATATTGAAGAAGTGCTTGAAAAAATCGTTACCGAAATTCCCGCTCCAAAGGGTGACCGCGAAGCACCCCTTTCGGCGCTTATTTTTGACTCTTACTATGACCCATACAAAGGGGTTATAGTATATTTCCGTGTTATGAGCGGCAAATTAAAATCGGGCGATACAATCAAAATGATGGCAACAGGTGCTACATTTGATACGGTTGAAATCGGCAGAAAAAGCGCGATGTGTATGGAGCCTTGTGATGTTTTAGAAGCAGGTGAGGTTGGTTACTTGGCTGCATCTATCAAAACAGTTGGCGATGCGCGTGTTGGTGATACTATCACCTTGGCGGGAAACCCCGTTTCAGAGCCACTTGAAGGTTATCGCAAGGTAAACCCCGTTGTTTTCTGCGGTATTTACCCAGCTGACGGCGCTAAATACCCCGATTTGCGTGATGCGCTTGATAAATTGCAACTTAACGATGCTTCACTACTTTTTGAGCCTGAAACATCAAATGCACTAGGCTTTGGCTTCCGTTGCGGATTTTTAGGTCTTTTGCATATGGAAATTATTCAAGAAAGACTTGAGCGTGAGTATAATTTAGACCTTGTAACCACTGCGCCCAGCGTTGAGTATAAGTTTACGCTTACTTCGGGTGAGACTATTACGGTGGACAATCCCACAAACTATCCCGACCCTGCAATTATTGCCGAGGCGCTTGAGCCAGTGGCTGACGTGCATATCTATTCACCGAGTGAATACGTTGGTACTATTATGCAACTTTGCGAAGAACGTCGCGGTGTTTATACCGATATGAAATATATGGGCGACCGTGTGGATATTCACTACATTTTACCTATGGGCGAAATTGTTTACGACTTTTTTGATGCATTAAAATCTCGTACTCGCGGTTATGCCAGTTACGATTATGAAATGAAGGGCTACGAAAAATCCAAGCTTGTAAAATTGGACGTTTTACTTGCGGGTGATATGGTCGATGCCTTATCCTTTATCGTTCATACCGATAATTCTTATGCTAGGGCTCGTAAAATTGCCGAAAAGCTTAAGGAATATATTCCAAGACAGCTTTTTGAAGTGCCTGTTCAGGTCGCGGTATCGGGCAAGGTTATTGCGCGTGAAACCGTAAAGGCTATGCGTAAGGACGTACTTGCTAAATGTTACGGCGGTGATATTACCCGTAAGAAAAAGCTTCTTGAAAAGCAAAAAGAAGGTAAAAAGCGTATGCGCCGCTTAGGTACTGTTGAAGTACCGCAAGAAGCATTTATGGCAGTACTTAAATTAGACGAATAGGGGTGTGTAAAATGACAAAACGTCAAAAAGCAATCCTTAGAAGAAATTTGTTTTTAACTCTTGTTGCGGTTTTGCTTATAGCGGTTATTGTTTTGGCGGTTTTTATTGTTTCGGCGCTGAATGATAATGATAATACCCAAAGTAACAGTTCCAATCCGTCTTCACAAATCACTTCGAGCGATGCTTCTTCCAACAAGGATATTACGTCAAGCGAAAATAATTCGAGTGAAAACAACTCAAGCCAAGAAGTTGTGACATTGCCAGAAAAAATGCCGCACGATTTGGATGTGGAGTTTGAAAATTTAACCCTTGTAAACGGTTGGAATCCGTTACCTGACGACTTCGATTATGAGGGTCATTTAACTAAAATTCCACAAAAGTATATTAAAGGTTCACTTACTCAAATTGATAAAGACGTTTGGCCTTATTTACAAGCAATGTTAGATGATGCAAGGGCAGAAGGTATTGATATAGGCGTATGGTCGCCTTACCGCTCTTATGCTACCCAAAAAATGCTATTTGAAAGACAGGTTAAAAAGCAAATTGCAAACGGTGTTCCCGAAGAAAATGCTGAAGACGTGGCGGCGACTATAGTGGCGCGTCCCGGCACGAGTGAGCACAACACAGGTTTAGCGCTTGATATAAACTGCGCTAATCACTCCTTTAAGGAAACCAAGGCTTATAAATGGCTGCAGGAAAATGCCGAAAACTATGGCTTTATAATGCGCTACGCCGAAGATAAGCAGGAAAAGACAGGCGTTATTTACGAATCGTGGCACTGGCGATTCGTTGGCGTAAAAGCCGCCCACGAAATTAATGAACTTGGCATGTGCTTAGAAGAATACGTGGAATATAAGAATAAATAAAGCGAAAACCTTCCGAAAGGAAGGTTTTTTGTATTTTATAAGGCGTTTTACACACACTATTTGAAAGATTGGTGGGGATAAAATGTCGGGGCAGATAAGTGATTATAAGAATATTTATTTAAGTGGAAATTTAAAAAAGGATGTTGCGTTTTTTAAAGAAATTTTTAAAAATGACGTAATTTTAAGGGTTAAGGAAATTCGTTCAAACAACAAAACGACAATTGATTGCGCTCTTATTTATATGGACGGTATGACCGATTCAATGCAAATCAACGAAGCAATTATACGCCCGATTATAACTGTGAACACGACCGATATAAACGGTGATATCGCTGATATTATAGGCAAGCAAATGCTTTTTGCACGTGACGTTAAAAAGGTAAATAACATAGCCGAGATTCTACAAGGGATTTTGTACGGCGAAGCGGTATTGCTTATAGACGGCAGTCTTAACGCACTTATGATGGACGTTAAGGGATTTCGTACACGTGGTATTTCCGAACCTCAGGAAGAACGTATTTTACAAGGCCCGCGTGAAGGATTTGAAGAAGCGGCACTGCTTAATCTTGCAATGATACGCCGAAAACTTTTAACACCCGATTTGTGTGTAGAAATGCTCCGTGTCGGCAGGCGTACTTCAACTGCGGTTTTTGTATGTTATCTTGGAACGCTTGCCAATGTGAAAACTGTAGATTTAATTAAAAAAAGAATAGAAAAAATTGATATTGACGGAGTTTTAGATACTAATTATATAACCGAGCAAATAAAGGATAACAAATTTTCACTTTTTAAAACAAGCGGCACTACTGAGCGTCCTGACGTGGTGGCGGCAAGGTTACTTGAAGGTAGAATTGCCATCGTCGTGGACGGTACACCTATGGTTGCGACTGTGCCGTATTTATTTTCGGAAAACTTTCAGTCGGATGAAGATTATTACCAAAATTTTATGTTAAGTTCGGCAGAGCGGTTGCTTAGATATTTTTGCTTTGCGCTTAGTATTAGCATACCCGCGGTGTTTATAGCCCTTTCAACATTACATCGACAGTTGTTACCAACCTCCTTTGCAATATCGGTAATGCAGTTGCGGGGTGGGGTGCCCTTTACCCCTTTGGGCGAATGCCTTATTATGATACTTGTTTTTGAAATATTAAAGGAAGCAGGTATCAGAATGAGCCAAAATTTAGGTCACGCTTTAAGTATAGTAGGCGGTTTGGTTGTCGGTCAGGCTGCGGTAGAAGCGCGGATAATAAGTTCGCCAATATTAATAGTAGTAGCGCTTTCGGGCATAGCGGGATTAATGCTGCCGCGTTTGAAATTAGCAGTCTTTTATTTGCGGATAGCCTTTGTATTACTTTCGGCTGTGTGGGGTCTTTACGAAGTCGGATCGTAGCCATGTCGTTCTGTGGGCCAAGG
>JAZRBQ010000080.1:0-8843 GCA_045635145.1 Acutalibacteraceae bacterium
ATCTACCGATGTTTTGAAGGCGGAAAAAATACTTGACCGTGATATTTACGGGCTTAAAAAGGTCAAAGAACGTATTTTAGAGCTTTTGTCGGTTTATGCTCTGTCACCCGATATTAAGGGGCAAATTATTTGTCTTGCAGGCCCGCCGGGTGTTGGTAAAACCTCAATTGGTAAAACTATTGCCGAATGTATGGGCAGAAAGTTTGCCCGCGTATCTTTGGGCGGTATTCATGATGAATCCGAAATACGTGGTCATAGAAAAACCTATATCGGTGCTATGCCGGGTAAAATCATTACCGCGATTAAACAGTCGGGAAGTGGTAACCCCGTTATTTTACTTGACGAAATTGACAAGCTTGGTAAGGACTTTAAGGGTGACCCTGCATCAGCCTTGTTAGAGGTTTTAGACCCCGAACAAAACACAACCTTTGTGGACCATTATATTGAAATTCCTTACGATTTAAGCCGTGTTGTATTTATTACAACCGCTAACTCTTTGGATACAATTCCCGCACCATTGCTTGATAGAATGGAAGTAATTGAAATTCAAAGCTACACAAGGGAAGAAAAGTTCCAAATTGCTAAAAGGCATTTGCTTGGTAAGCAAATTGCACGTCACGGTCTTTCAAAGGGTCAAGTAAAATTTGCCGATTCGGCAATTTATTCGCTTATTGATTTTTACACCCGTGAAGCAGGTGTTCGTAAGTTGGAGCGAAGCATAGCGTCTATTTGCCGCAAGGCTGCAAAGCTTATTGCAAGTGGCGAAAAGAAAAGGGTTACTGTTACTGAAACTTTAATTTCTACTATGCTTGGTACTAAAAAATATACACCCGAAATGATTTTGAAGGAAGATAACGTGGGCATTATTAACGGCCTTGCTTGGACAAGTGTTGGTGGAGAAATAATGCAGCTTGAAGTTTCTGTAATGGACGGCACAGGTAAAATTGAGCTTACAGGTTCTTTAGGGGACGTTATGAAGGAATCGGCAAAAACTGCAGTAAGTTATGTGCGCAGTAACGCTGTAAAATATGGTGTTGATTCTTCCTTTTATAAGGATAAGGATATTCATATCCACGCTACAGAAGCGGCAGTACCAAAGGATGGTCCTTCGGCTGGTGTTACGATGGTTACCGCTATTATATCGGCGCTTACCGATAAAAAAATCAAACGTGATATTGCTATGACAGGTGAAGTGACCTTGCGTGGACGCGTACTTAAAATTGGCGGACTTCGTGAAAAGGCAATGGCAGCATATCGTGGCGGCGTTAAAACGGTATTTATTCCAAGCGAAAATCTTGCCGATTTGGACGAGGTTGACATCGTTGTTAAGGAAAACGTTAATTTTGTGCCTGTAACTACGGTTGATAAAATTTTAGAAGCCGCTTTTGTGGAAGAAGAAACTGAAACACGAAGCGAACATATTTTTGAAAAACATACTGCATCTATTGGTGCAGTGAGTCAGTAAGGAAGTGAACAAGGTGAATTTTAATAATGCACAATTTGAAAGGGCTTTCGGCACGTTCGCGCAATTGGGTGAATCTGATATGCCTGAAATTTGCTTTTGCGGCAGGTCTAACGTGGGCAAATCTTCCCTTATAAATAAGATTTTGAATCGCAAATCAATCGCAAGAGTTAGCTCAAAGCCGGGTAAAACGGTGACTATAAATTTTTATAGGGTTGATAAAATCCGCCTTGTTGACCTACCCGGTTATGGATATGCCAAGGTAAACTATAGCGAAAGAGAACGCTGGAGCGAACTTATGGAAGGCTATTTCAAATCGGATAGAGATATTAAAATGGCTTTTCAGCTTATTGATATGCGCCATCCCGCTACCGATTTCGACAAAACAATGCTTGATTTTTTAAGTCAAATGGGCATACCTTATACTGTGGTTTTAACTAAGGCCGATAAGCTTAATAAAACCGAAACCGAAAATCGCTTAAAACTCATTTATGAAGAATTGGGTGAATTTGCTCAGAATACGCAAATTATACCGTTTTCGGTGCAAAATAATATCGGGGCTGAAAATTTGCGAAATATTATTGATAATGCAGTTTTAAACGGTTGACAATTACTGAAAATAATGTTAAAATACTTTTGTTAAAGGCTATGATGGAGAGAAGTAGTGCTATTTTATGTGTTTAGAGAGCCGCTGATGGTGGAAATGCGGTGACAGGGTAGTATGAATAACACTCTGAAGCTGCAAACCCAAAGGTTTTACTTAGTAGGGGCGACGTGTTTGATGCGTTAAATCAAAACAACTATATGGTTGGAAAGTGACCTTTTTTAAGGTAATTTAGGTGGCACCGCGGATAATGCGTCTATTCGTCCTAAGTTTTAGGACTAATAGGCGCTATTTTTATTTTGGAGTGAAAATTATGAAACACATCGACATTTACAAAATTTTTGAACAAAGTGAACTTCTAAATACCGAAGTTACTGTTTGCGGTTGGGTTAGAACCTCGCGCGATTCTAAGAATATGGCTTTTATTGAATTGAACGACGGTACAACCTTTAAGCACCTACAAATCGTTATTGATAAGGCTCAAATGCCTGAAGTTGCTGATTTTATGAAGTTAGGCTCTTCACTTAAGGTTTGTGGTACACTTGTGAAATCGGCGGTTGCGGTTGATTCGGTTGAAATTAATGCAAAGGAAATTACACTTCTAGGTGCATGCCCGCCTGAATATCCTTTACAGAAGAAACGTCATACACTTGAATATTTGCGTACTATTCCGCATTTAAGGGTTAGAACAAACACCTTTAATGCTGTTCTTCGCGTTCGTTCGGTAGTTTCGGCTTGTATTCATGAATTTTTCCAAGCTCGTCGTTTTACCTACATCCATACTCCGCTTATCACTGCAAGTGACTGTGAAGGCGCAGGTGAAATGTTTAAGGTAACAACCATTGGTTACAGCAATGATTATAAAACTGAAGAAGATTATAATGCCGACGATTTCTTTGGAAGACGCGCAGCTTTGAGCGTTTCGGGTCAGCTTGAAGGCGAAGTGGCTGCTATGGCACTCGGTAAGATTTACACCTTTGGTCCTTCTTTCCGCGCTGAAAAGAGTAATACTCCACGTCACGTTGCGGAATTCTGGCACGTTGAACCCGAAGTGGCTTTTGCCGAATTGCCTGATATCATTGAGATTGCTGAAGATTTGATTAAGCATATCATTAATACCGTTTTAGAAAAATGTCCGACCGAGCTTAAGTTTTTTGACGCTCATTTTGAAAAGGGTTTAATTGAAAAATTAAAAGCAGTTGTCGCTAACGATTTCGCAATTATGACCTATACCGAAGCGATTGAAGTGCTTAAAAATTCTGGCAAGGAATTCCAATATCCTGTAGAATGGGGTTGCGATTTACAAACCGAACACGAAAGATATATTTCGGAAGAAATTTGTAAACGTCCGGTATTCTTGACCAACTATCCTAAGGAAATTAAATCCTTCTATATGAAGCAAAATGATGACGGTAAAACCGTTGCCGCTACCGACCTTTTAGTTCCGGGTGTTGGTGAAATCATCGGTTGTAGCGAACGTGAAGCCGATTTGGATAAACTTCTTGATGCTATGCAAAAGCGTGAAATGAATTTAGAAGATTACGAGCATTACATTTCACTTCGTCGCTTTGGCTCGGTGCCTCATAGTGGCTTTGGCTTGGGTCTTGAACGTATAATTATGTATGTTACTGGTGTTCAAAACATCCGTGACGTAATTCTTTACCCGCGTACTGTGGGAAATATTTCTTAAAGGTTGAATCAAATGTCAAAATATGTTTCAAAGTTAAATGAGTTTGATACTCAAAACGCGATTGCGCTTGTTAAAGAAAAGTTTGCAAGTGAATTGTGCGATTCTTTGGATTTGTCACGTGTCTCAGCACCATTATTTGTTGAACACGGCAGCGGTCTTAATGATGATTTAAACGGCGTAGAGCGTCCTGTTTCCTTTGATATTTTGGAGACAGGGGTTGAAGCCGAGGTTGTTCATAGTCTTGCCAAGTGGAAGCGTATGGCACTTTTAAAATATGGCTTCCCGATGCATAGAGGTCTTTATACCGATATGAACGCTATCCGTCGTGATGAAGAGTGTGACGCAATACATTCGATTTACGTTGACCAATGGGACTGGGAAAAAATCATCACTAACGAGGATAGAAACGAAGAATATTTAAAGGCAACGGTTCGCAGCATTTATGGTGCTATTTTGCGTACCGCAAAGGCGTTAGAGGAAAAATACCCCTGTCTTGATAATTATCTTCCCCCACAAATAGCTTTTGTGACCTCCTTTGAACTGGAAGAGCGTTACCCGGATTTGACACCAAAACAACGTGAATACGAAGCTGTAAAAGAATACGGCGCAGTATTCATTATGAAAATCGGTTGCAAATTGAAAAGCGGTAAAAAGCACGATGGCCGCGCACCTGATTATGATGATTGGGATTTAAACGGCGATATCTTGCTTTACAACCGCGTGCTTGATATTCCTTTTGAAATCTCTTCAATGGGTATTCGTGTTAATAGGGAAAGTCTTTTAAGGCAATTGAAAGAAGAGGGCAAGGAAGACAGAGTTAAGTTTGAATTTCATAAAATGCTTCTTTCAGGTGCATTACCCCTTACCATAGGTGGCGGTATAGGTCAATCAAGACTTTGTATGCATCTATTACATAAAGCGCACGTAGGCGAGGTTCAGGTTTCTATTTGGCCTGAAAAAGAAATATTAAAGTGCAAGCAAAACGGAATAAACTTATTATAAGGAATTTTGTTATGAAAAATAAATTTCTCAATACACTGCATTACTTAGTTTATGATTTTTTGGTAGCTTATTTATCGGTATTATTAACTTTTTTGATTGCTAATCAACCAATTTCTTTTATTTGGCCACATCGATTTGTATTCATTTCGGTTGTTTGGCCTATTACTACGATATTTGGTTTGTATTTGGTAAAGGTTTATAATATTCTTTGGCGGTTTTCGGGTTTTAGTGAAATTGCGCGTATTTTCGCAGGTTGTGTTATACCATTAGCTACTACCTCTATCGCCGAAAAAGCTGTTTTTAACCAGAATATAGTTATTTCCACTTATTTTTTGGCTTATTTCTTTACTTCTTGTTTTGTATTGGCGCAAAGATACCTTGTAAAATTTGTTATTTTAAAGAAGGTTGAAAATGCTGCTAACAAATCAAATAATTTTGCTTTTGGTAATGTAATGGTTATTGGCGCAGGTGGTGCAGGTCAGTCAATTATAAAGGAATTAGCGGGTAATAAGGACGTTAAGGTTAAGTGTGTAATTGATGATGACCGCCTAAAAGTAGGTCAATACATAGCGGGTGTTCATATTGTTGGCGACTGTGGAACAATTATGAATAATGCTGAAAAGTATGATATTGATACAATAATTTTTGCAATTCCCACCTGTAGTATTGCAAGACGTACCGAAATACTTAATATTTGCGGTCTTACAAAATGCCAGCTAAAGATATTACCTCAATTATATCAGCTTGAAAACGTTCATGAATATGTTCCTGCTATTCGTAAGGTTGAAATTGAAGACCTTTTGGGTAGAGCGCCCATTAACGTTGACCTTGATGATGTAATGCAATACGTTAAGGAACAGGTCGTTTTGGTAACGGGTGGCGGCGGAACAATAGGTAGTGAGCTTTGGCGTCAAATTGCCAGCTATAATCCTAAACAGTTAATTATCTTTGATATTTATGAAAATAACGCTTATGAAATTCAAAATGAATTAAAACGAAAGTTTCCTAATTTAGATTTGGTTACCTTGATTGGCTCGGTTAGAGATAGTAAGCGTATGAATTACGTTTTTAAAACCTATAGACCTCAAATCGTGTATCATGCTGCGGCACATAAGCACGTTCCTTTGATGGAAGACAGTCCTAACGAATCAATTAAGAATAACGTTTTCGGCACCTATAAAACAGCCGAGTGTGCTCACAGATATGGTGTTAAGCGTTTTGTGCTTATTTCTACTGATAAGGCGGTTAACCCCACAAATATTATGGGTGCTTCTAAGCGTATTTGCGAAATGATTGTTCAAACCTTTAATTCGAAATCGGATACTGAATTTGTGGCAGTACGTTTTGGTAACGTTTTAGGTTCAAACGGTAGTGTAATTCCGTTATTTAAAAAGCAATTAGAGCAGGGTGGACCTTTGACTGTTACTGACCCGAATATTATTCGCTATTTTATGACCATTCCTGAGGCGGTATCACTCGTTTTACAGGCTGGTGCCAATGCCAAGGGTGGCGAAATTTTCGTGCTCGATATGGGACAACCTGTTAAGATTTTAACCCTTGCTGAAAATCTAATCAGGCTTTCGGGATACGAGCCGTATAAGGATATCGGTATTGTTTTTACCGGTCTTCGTCCGGGCGAAAAGCTTTATGAAGAGCTTTTAATGTCTGAAGAAGGCTTGCAAGCTACCGAAAATGAGCTTATTCATATTGGCCGACCGATTGATATTGATGCCCAGGTTTTAGAAGAAACTTTGGAGGAAATGCGCTCGGTTATGTATGACGAGGGTTCGGATATAAGGGGACTTGTGAAAAAAATTGTTCCCACATACCAAATTCCGCAAAAATCACAAGAAAAAGAATTAACAAATGCATAATAAAAAGCAGAAGCATTAAGCTTCTGCTTTTTTTAATATGTCTTTAATTACTTCACTTGCGATTAAAAGTCCTGCTGTAGCGGGCACAAATGCGTTACTTGCGGGTATTTTGGATGGATTTTCCTTATCTTTTAACGGCTCTTCTTTTGAAAAGACAACTTTGAGCTTTTTTACACCGCGTTTTTTCAACTCATAGCGCATTACCTTGGCTAATGGGCAAACGCTGGTTTTATAAATATCAGAAACCTCAAAACGTGACGGGTCCAACTTATTGCCTGTACCCATAGATGAAATTATCGGGGTGTTAGATTCATTTGCTTGGAGCACAAGATTAATTTTTCCCGTAACGTTATCTATAGCATCAACAACGTAGTCGTATTTAGAAAAATCAAATAAACTCGCTGTTTCGGGGAGATATAACAGGTTATGAACAGTAACCGTGGCGTTGGGGTTAATGTCTAAAATTCGCTCTTTCATAACTTCGGTTTTGTATTTTCCAATAGTAGAATGTGTTGCGATAATTTGACGGTTGATGTTGGTTATAGAAACCGTGTCGTTATCAATAAGGTCGATTTTGCCAATACCCGAGCGCGCTAACGCTTCGCAAATGTGTCCACCAACACCGCCGATACCGAAAACCGCGATATGACTATTTTTAAGTTTTTCAAGACATTTTTTGCCTATTAAATTTTCAAGTCGCGAAAATTCGTGTTCCATAACATTCTCCTTTGTTTAATGTAATTATTTTAATTCTACTGCCGAATTTTGTCAAGCAGATTTGTCGAAATATGTCAAAATAACAATTAATGGTAAAATTTTGGCATATATTTCAATATTTTTGAAGAAACTATTGCAATATACTAAAATTTGTGTTAATATATGTAAAACAAACAAATGAAGGTGACATATTATGGAAAAAAATCTAAAAGTTTTAATCGCTGACGATTCGACCGAATTTTCAAGTCTTAGTGCTAAAATACTTAAAAGCTACGGAATGCAGGTTATTTTGACCGAGAAGGATGGACTTAAGGTTATATCAAAAATTAAGTCTGAAAAACCTGATGTACTTATTGCCGATGTTTTTATGCCGAATATTGACATATTAGGGGTTATTGAAGAGTTAAATAAAATGGATGAAAAGTCCCGACCGCTTGTTATGGCACTTTCGAGCTATGCTAATCCGCGTCTTGAAAAAGAGATACTGGAAGCAGGGGCAACCTATTATTTTATAAAACCGTTTGATGTTAATATTATGGCTGAAAGAATAATTAAGCTTTCGGGCTGGGCAAATGAAAAAACACCCTATAAGCTTGATAAAACCTGTGTTACCGATACCGATTTAGAGGTTATGGTTACCGATATTATTCATCAAATCGGTGTACCTGCACACATTAAGGGTTACCACTATTTGCGAGAGGCAATTATTCTTTCAATCAAGAACAGCGAAATTATAAATTCGGTTACAAAGTTACTATATCCTACCGTTGCAAAAAAATACTCCACCACACCTTCGCGGGTTGAAAGGGCAATACGCCACGCTATTGAGGTTGCGTGGGATAGGGGAGATATCGACGTACTCAACGGATATTTCGGCTACACAATTCAGGTTGAGCGTGGAAAACCGACTAATAGCGAGTTTATAGCAATGATAAGCGACAAAATGCGATTAAAATTAAAGATTGGTTAAAATTAAAGCACTTCTTAAGAAGTGCTTTAATTTTTAGTGTATTTATATTTTCTTTTTTTAAATTTCATTCCCAAGTAATTTGCTGTTATCATTATTGGAGCATAAATTAATATAAAAGCTAATAGGAATAAATAAAGACAGAAGCGGTTAACAATAATGGGGTCGAAGATTTTCATAGGTTCTTTTAGATGAAGAATATAATCCGCCAAATAAACGGTAGGACCAGAAATATATACCGCGTGACCTATAATCGTTGATACGAGTGTTACAAAGCATAAAAGCAAACCTAAGGCAATCAAAAGGGGTTTTAATTCAAATTTTTTGTTGCTATAGCCGTCGTTGAAAAATATAACAAATAAAGCCGTAAAAAGACCTAATAAATCAATTATAAAATTGGTTAGATTATTAAAATTGGGGATAATGAATTTTAAAGGTATATTTAAAATTATTGCGATAATTTGCGTGATAATCATCGATGCAAAATAATATATAAGAACTTGCCCAAATTTTTTAAAAATTATTTT
>JAZRBQ010000081.1:0-12125 GCA_045635145.1 Acutalibacteraceae bacterium
ATCCGTCTTCGTCGCACCAAGCGGTATCGCCTGTGTGGTAATAGCCGTCGCGCCAGTTTTCAGCGGTCTTTTCTTCGTCTCCGTAGTAGCCGATAGCCAAACCGCAAGGAAGACCTTTAGAAATATCAATAACGATTTCGCCAACCTCACCTGCGTCAACGTCGTTGCCATCGGGGTCAACAATATGTACGTCATAAATCGGTGCGGGTTTACCCATTGAGCCGATTTTATGCGGTTCGCCAACCATATTACCGATAATCATTGTGCTTTCGGTTTGACCGAAGCCTTCAAGAATTTGAAGACCCGTAATCTTTTCAAATTGACGGTAAACTTCGGGGTTCAAAGCCTCGCCGGCGGTTGTCATATGCTTAACCGATGATAAATCATATTTAGAAATATCCTGTTTAATAAGCATACGAAGCATTGTAGGCGGCGCACAGAAGGTTGTGATGTTGTGTTTTGCAAACATCGGCAAAATTTCAGCCGCGTCGAAACGGTCAAAGTCGTAAACGAAGATAGCCGCTTCTGCAAGCCATTGACCGTAAAGCTTACCCCACATCGCCTTTGCCCAACCTGTGTCAGAAATGGTAAAGTGCAAACCTTCGGGGTCAACGTCGTGCCAATATTTTGCTGTATGGAAATGTCCTAACGGATATTTGTAAGTATGGGTTGCAATTTTGGGATAACCGCTTGTGCCCGAAGTAAAGTACATAAGCATTAAATCGTCGCCACAAGGCGATTCTTCAGTGCGATTAAAGTGGGTTGAATAAAGGGTGTATTCCTCATCAAATTCGCGCCAACCGTCGCGAGAGCCGTTAACCATAAGCTTGTGCTTCAAGGTAGCACATTTTTCGGCTGCCAAATCAACCTGAGCGGCGGTATCGCCATCGGCAGTACAAACAATTGCACTAACGCCTGCCGAATTAAAACGGTATTCAAAGTCGTGCTCCTGCAACTGATTGGTAGCAGGAATAACAATAGCGCCCAACTTGTTAAGTGCCATCATACAAAGCCAGAACTGATAATGACGCTTAAGAACGAGCATTACTCGGTCGCCCTTCTTGATACCCAACGACTTAAAGTAGTTAGCACATTGGTTAGACATCTTTTTAATGTCCTTAAAGGTAAAGCGGCGCTCGGTGCCGTCCTTTGCAATATGTAACATTGCAAGTTTTTCGGGTTCCTTATCTGCCAGCGCATCCACCAAATCAAAAGCAAAGTTAAAGCCTTCGGTATTTTTGAATGAGATGGAGGTAGGTGTGCCGTTTTCGTTTTCAACTATATCAATATACTTGCTGTAAATGCGTTCGCTCTTATCCTTGCGAGGACGAATAGCAGCTTTGCTTGTAACAGTCTTATCAGGCTCTAATTCAGGGATAGGCTCGCCTGTTGGGTTAAGCACAATTGCATAGAAGATACAGTCTTCGCCGCCAACAGCTATCATACCGTGGGGAGTTTTAGAGTCAAAATAAATACTATCGCCAGGGCCCAAAATTTCGGTATGGTTACCAACCTGTACCTTTAGATGACCCGAAATAATAAGGTCACATTCCTGACCCGAGTGGGTAGTAAGTTCAATTTCCTTGTTTTGTGCTTCTTCACTGTAAGCGCTTTTAACGTAAAGCGGTTCTGCAATTCTGTTCTTAAACGCAGCCGCCAAGTTGTAATAGGTCATACCGTGCGCTTTTTCAATACGCTGACCTTCGCCACGGCGGGTTACCGTAAAAGATTTAAGCTTAGGGCTATAACCTTCGATAATATCGGTAACGTCAACACCGAACACCTTTGCTAAACGGTAAATAAAGGCAAAGTGTAAATCACTTTCACCGTTTTCGCAAGCCAAATATTCCGCTTCGCTTACGCCTGTTTTTTCCGCCATTTCGGCAATGCTTAAATTTTCAATTTCTCGCAGTTCGCGAATACGCCCTGCAATTTCCTTGATTTTGAAGTCAAGCTCTTTGATTTGTTCCATATTTTCTCACCTTTTCATTAGTGGGACGAAATAACAAAACCCGTCCCAAAGCTATGACTTTGAGACGAGCATTGATTTAATCAAAATACCCGCGGTACCACTCAAATTGCGGAAAACCCGCCACTCTTGGAATCTAACAATTCCTATGCCTTTACGCAGCAATCACGAAGGGGTTCTACTCACTTATGTTTTCTTCCCCTCAGCTCAAAAGTTACAGCACAAAACCCGTATAAATGACTTGCACCAACCGTCACTTCTCTAATATACCAAATTTTGCGCACTCTTCGTCAACGCTTTTAACTATTGTATTTTATCATAACATTTGAGAAATGTCAACACAAATATATATAATATATAATTACAATTTGTTTCTTTGAATCTTGCCGCTGATGGTTTTGGGAAGACTATCGCGGAATTCAACAATTCTTGGATACTTGTATGGTGCGGTATGAGTCTTAACGTAGTTTTGGATTTCCTTCTTGAGTTCATCGCTGGGCTCGGTGCCATTTACAAGCACAATGCTTGCCTTAACAACCTGACCGCGTACCTCGTCGGGAGCGGCAGAAACACCACATTCCAAAACATAAGGTAATTCCATAATAACGCTTTCGATTTCGAAAGGTCCTATACGGTAACCCGAAGATTTGATAACGTCATCAATACGGCTGACATACCAGAAATAGCCATCTTCATCGCGCCAAGCGGTATCGCCTGTATGGTACATTCCGTCATACCAGGCGTCGTTTGTCTTTTCTTCATCACAATAGTATTCCTTGAAAAGACCGCAAGGAACGCCGTCTTTGGTACGGATAACGATTTCGCCAACCTCACCGTTAGCAACCGAGTTGCCTTCAGGGTCAACAATATCCACATCGTACTGTGGTGAAGCCTTACCCATAGCACCAACCTTAGGCACAGTGCCGCAAAGGTTTGCAATGGTAAGTGTTGTTTCGGTTTGGCCAAAGCCTTCCATAATTTGAAGGCCTGTTGCTTCTTCAAACTGGCGGAAAACTTCGGGATTTAAGGCTTCGCCGGCGGTTGTCATATGGTTAATTGAAGATAAATCATACTTAGAAAGGTCGCCCTTTACAAGCATACGAAGCATTGTTGGGGGTGCACAGAAGGTGGTTATATTATATTTTGCAAACATCGGTAAAATATCGTCGGCTTCAAACTTATCAAAGTCATAAACAAATACTGCGCCTTCGCAAAGCCACTGACCGTAAAGTTTACCCCAAAGCGATTTACCCCAGCCTGTGTCGGATATAGTAAGGTGCAAACCGTCACGCTCGCAGCAATGCCAATATTTAGCAGTAACAAAATGACCTAAAGCATAGGTATGCTTATGAGCCGCCATTTTAGGATTACCTGTAGTACCCGAAGTAAAGAACATAAGGGCGGTATCTTCACCTGCTGAAGTATCTTCTTCACGGTTAAAATGGGTTGAAAAACGGCCGTATTCACTATCAAAATCGTGCCAACCGTCACGGCTGCCGCCAACTAAAATAAGATTCTTCACGCTCTCGCAATTCTTAGCGGCGCGTTCTGCAATTTCTGCTGTATCGCCGTCAGCAGTACAAATAATCGCGCTAACACCTGCGGCATTATATCTATATTCAAAATCGTGGTCTTTAAGTTGGTTTGTAGCCGGGATTGCTACCGCGCCGAGCTTGTGCAAGGCTATCATACTAAACCAGAATTGGTAATGGCGCTTGAGTACAAGCATTACCTTATCACCTTTTTTAATACCTAAAGATGCAAAATAGTTAGCACATTGGTTAGAAGCGCGCTTAATATCCTTAAAAGTAAAGCGACGTTCAGTCTTATTCCTGTCTATATGAAGCATTGCAAGCTTTTCGGGATATTTATCGGCAATGCCGTCCACAATATCAAAACCAAAGTTAAAGGTATCGGTATTTTTAAACTTAATATCCTGCAAAGCGCCGTTTTCGTCTTCTTTTGTTTCAACAAACTTTTCGCAAACAAGTTTCTCAGAAACCTTGGCCGAAGCGATGCTCTTTCTAACGTTTTCTTCCTTTGTAGCCTCACCCGGCAAAACAACGGCGCAGAAAACGCAGTCTTCACCGTCAATAGCTATCATACCGTGGGGAATCGAACTGTTATAGTAAATGCTGTCGCCTTCACGCAAAATTTCGGTATGCTCACCGATTTGCACCTTCAAAGAACCACTCAAAACAAAGTCAAACTCTTGACCTGAGTGGGTTGAAAGATGAATAGGTTTATTTTGCTGTGAAGCCGAATATTCATACCTTACAAAATAAGGTTCAGCAATTTTATCACGGAATTTTGGCGCTAAGTTGGTAATATCAATACCATCTTCTTTAGCGGTTTTTTGACCCTTACCCTTACGCGTTACGGTATAGGTTGAAAGTCGTGCGCTGCGTCCTTCAATAAGTTCGGGAAGTTCCACGTCGAAGGCTAAAGCACACTTATGAATAAACGAAAAGGGAATATCCGCATTTGCGCTTTCAAATATTTTATATTGTTCTTCACTGACTTCGGTTTTTTGTGCCATTTCAGCAATAGAAAAGCCCATAATTTCACGCATTTCCTTAATACGTGCGGCAATCTCCATAAGCTGTTCTTTTGCGGTGTTGGTAGTCATCAAAATACTCCCTTTCATAATAATTTAAATAAAAAAACACCCATCTCAAATTACTTTGAGACGGGTGTGAATTACACTCGCGGTACCACTCAAATTGCAGTAAAACTGCCACTCTTGGAATCCAACAATTCCTATGCCTTTACGCAGCATTCACGGAAAAACCTACTAAAACGTTCAGCCTTTCAGCTCGGAAGGGATGGGTTTAATCGGAATTCTCACTACTGACTTGCACCTACCGTCAGCTCTCTGTAAATAAGGTTTCCAAACCGTCTTCGTCAAAGCCTTTAAATTTAATTGTTCGTATTATAACACCGCATTTTTTATTTGTCAACAAAAAATTATAAAATTTTATGAAAACCCACCGTTTCTGATATATTCTGCCAAAAGGTCACGGCCAAAAACGTCGGTTTTATATTCTTCAACCACCGTTAAACCGTTGGGCTTATAAAAGGCGGTGTAGGTATCTACTACAATATAATATGTGCCATTTGGGTCAATGTTCGAACGAACTTCTTCGCCGTAGTCCCCAAAGCCGATATAATAACGCGAATTGTTAGCGCCGAAGAATTTATCCCTTAAATTACGCCCGCTTACTGAACATAAAGTGAGTTGGTTGTCAAACGGGAAAATAGACTGAATATCGCCATAGGTTACGTCCCCTGCGGGTAAATTATAAGGACTTCTGACCGACATAAAACCGCCGCCCAACACGATATCATATTTATTTCCCCATTCCTTTATGCCTGTTTGATAGTACAAATCAGCTATAACCTGACAAAGTTCTTCGCCGCGGCGGTATCTTGAGTTATAACCCAAAACCTTTGTGGCTTCGCCGATTTGAGAATCATATTTTTCTAAAAGCTTTTGCACAACGGGGTCGTCATCATAATCATCATATTTACTAACCGAAACATGCTCGGCAACACGCACCTTATGGTTGTCGTTAGCGGTATTAATTGCCACCTCAACGTGCGATATGCCACCCTTATTATCCCCACGGTTTTGCAAATGATAAACACCGTGTTGGTCCTTCAAAATATAGCCTTGGTGGGTATGTCCTTCAAAAACGAGGTCAACGTAACCGTCCGACAAAGAAATATCATAATAAGATGCGATTTGTGAAGAACTTACGTCATTAGCAACACTGCCATAGCTTTGACCTGTACCGTCGTGCAACAAATAAACCACAAAATCGGCACCATTTTTTCTTAATTCTTCAGATTCCTTTTTTACAAGTTCGGTTAAGTCGTTTTTTACCTTAAAATAAACGTCTTCGCACTTGTCCACCGCTATTGAAGAATAGCAATCACCAATAGCGCCTATTATGCCGATTTGAAGTCCGTCGGCTTCAACCATAGTCGAAGCTTCGCAATAATCAACCCTTTTGTTTGTCTTGCGGTCAAAAATATTAATAGCAAGCAAGGGAAATTCAGCCTGTGCCTCGTTATCGGCTATAGCTTCTCCGCCCCAATCATATTCGTGGTTGCCGACCGACATAGCCGCAAAATCCAGTTCATTCATCCAATCGGTTATAATAAAACCGCTGGTTAAATTAGATTCGGGACTACCCTGCCACATATCCCCCGTTGATAAAAAAATTGCATTTTCATCATTTTCACGGGCGTTTTTAAGGTATGTAGTCAGCTCGTCAACACCTACGTTATCGTCAGTATCGGCAAACTTACCGTGCAAATCGTTTATGTTGTAAAAATCAAAATAAACAAAGACAGAGGTATAACAACTGTCACAAACACCGTTGTTATCCTTATCTATGTGTTTTTTACATTCGCCGTCGTTTGAAGCGCAACCACTTAAAAAACAAAGCGTTGCCAAAAGAATGCTTAAATAATATTTAATAATTTTCTTCAAAAAACCACCCATAGTCTTATATTTTAAAATTCCTTGATGGCGCTACATCGTCATCGATATTTATTATACTATGAATTTTCCACAATAACAAGGTTTATTTTTTTATGCCTTTTTTCGCAAAATAAACAAAGTTACTCTTGATTTTCTAGGGTTAAATGTGGTATTATAATTGTAACTGAAATGTTAAAAGTTTTTGATTTTTAGACCTTTATAATAACCGTCTAAAACCTTATATATAAGAAAGAAGAAATATATGAATAGAAGCTTCCAACTTTCCACCGCACTTGACGTGGACGACCTTTTGCTTGAATGTGTGCCATACGCAATAACCTTGGCTAACGAAAAATATAAATTCGACCCACCACTTTCAATACACGAAGTAAACCGTTGGGGCAGGACAGGTAACCGTTCGGACGTTATTTTTGAATTTATGGACGACCCCGACTTTTTTGTTAACCAACCGGTTATTAAAGGCGCGCGCGAATTTGTGCGAAAATTGTCACAAAAAACCGAAATTTTCGTTACCACTGCTGTTTGGCCCGAATATATGACTCTAAGATTTCAGCGTATTTTAAATGAATTCCCTGAAATCCGCAAGGACCATATCTTAATCGGTTCTCGCAAAGATTTGATTGACGTTGACATTTTGTTTGACGACGGAATGCACAACATTTTGAACTCTAACGCGGCATACCCGATTTTAATGCGCCGTCCTTGGAACAGCGAAGCCACAGGTGTTTTGGCGGTTAACAGCTATAACGAATTTTTAAAGCTGGTTGAAATTATTGCCGATAGTTATAGCACCAAGAAAAAAGCTCCTACATTAAATCAACCAAGCATTATCGTTTTGGTTGGTCCTTCAGGTAGCGGCAAAAACGAAATTGCTAACGAGCTTTTAAACCAAACAGATGCGTTTGAGCGTCTTGCAAGCTACACCACCGATAAATCGGTTTGTAATAACGCCGACAAAAAATATCACTACATCCCGCAGGATGAGTTCCGTGCAATGACCGACAGCGGCGAATTTTTTGAATCCACAACCTACGGTCATCACTCCTACGCCTCCCGCAAGAGTGACGTGCAAAGAATACTCGACGGCGGCAAACACGTTTTAACCGTTATGGATATTTGCGGCGCTATGGCGCTTAAAACCCACTTCCCCCACGTTATAACGGTTTACGTTAAAAGGGATAAAAAGGGTCTTATTTCGGCAATACTTGAAAAAAATTGTCCTAACGAAGACAAAACAAACCGACTGTTAGCAATCAATTCTGAAACCCGCAACGCGCAGGTTTGCGATTACGTTGTTAACTTTACAAGCTGTGAAGAGGCCGTAAAGGCAATTCGCACAAGGCTTGAAATTTAAGTTTCCCCTTAAGGAGTTCTTAGAAATGCTTACCGATTTACAAAAAGCTTCCTTTGGCAAGCGAATTATTGCCGCTATTTTTGATGGGATTTTACTTAGTATTTTAGCCGTTGGACTTGCAGCCATTCTTTCACTTGCGCTTGGGTATAATAACTATTATCAAAATTTAACTGATATATCCCAAAAATACGAATCACAATACGGAATCGACTTTCAAATAACCCACGATGAGTTTATTGCATTAACCGATGCCGAAAAAGAAAATTGGCACGCGGCTAACGAAGCTTTTGGTGCTGATGCCGAGGCTCAAAAGAATTACAGTATGATTATCAACCTTTCGATACTGATTTTATCCTTCAGCGTTTTACCCGCCGTTTTGGTTATTGAATTTGTAGTGCCCTTGATTTTCGGCAACGGTCAAACCCTTGGCAAAAAGATTTTCGGTATTGCTATTATGAATACCGAAGGCGTAAAGGTAAATAACGTTCAATTATTTGCCCGTGCGGTGCTTGGCAAATTCGCAATTGAAATTATGATTCCTTTAAGCATTATTTTTATGATATGCCTTAATATGATTGGCTTTACAGGCATACTCGTTCTTTCGGTAATCTTAATTTCAGAAATTATTTGCCTTATCGCCACCAGAACAAACTCACCTATACACGATTTATTGGCGCAAACCGTTGCTGTGGATATGGCAAGTCAACGCATCTTCGAATCACGCGATGATTTGATTGAATACACCAAGGCCCGCCACGCCGAAGCAGCGGCTAAAGCCACCTATTAATTTATCAACAAAAAAATTATATATTAACAGTTGAGAGGAAATTGAATATGAAAGTTGTATTACAAAATCTCACAAAAGTTTTCCCCAGCCGTGATAAAAAGTCAGGCAAAGAGGTTGTTGCCGTTAACGATTTCACCTTTGAAATTCCCGACGGTCAACTCGTTGGCTTACTTGGACCTTCAGGTTGCGGAAAAAGCACCACGCTTTATATGATAAGCGGTTTGCAAAAGCCCACCAGCGGTAAAATCTTCTTCGGTGAAAACGACGTTACCGAGCTTTCAACCGAAAACCGCGGTATCGGCCTTGTGTTCCAAAACTATGCGCTTTACCCACATATGACAGTAAAGCAAAACATTTTGTTCCCGCTTCAAAACCTAACAGGTAAGGACAAGCTTACCAAACAAGAAATGCTTGACCGCGCACACGATGCGGCAAAGCTTGTTCAAATTGACGAGCTTATGGACAGAAAACCAAGCGAATTATCAGGCGGTCAGCAGCAGCGTGTTGCTATTGCCCGCGCCCTTGTTAAAATGCCGAGAGTTGTTCTCCTTGATGAGCCGCTCTCAAACTTGGATGCCCGCTTGCGTTTGCAAACACGTGAAGAAATCCGCCGTATTCAAAAAGAAACCGGCATCACAACCATATTCGTTACCCACGACCAAGAAGAAGCTATGTCTATTTCAGACGTTATCGTAGTAATGAAATTGGGCGTTTTACAACAAATCGGCAAACCGCAAGAGGTTTATGACGACCCGCACAATCTCTTCGTTGCTAAATTCTTGGGCACACCACCCATCAACGTGCTTGAAGGCAAGGTAGAAGACGGCAAGGTTTACATAGGCGACCAAGCCGTGCTTGAAATCGGCGGTGTTGAAAACCAAGATATATATATAGGTATAAGACCCGAAGGTATTGAACCTAACCCCGACGGTGCTTTTGAATGCAAGCTCAACAACATTGAAGTTATGGGCCGTGACTCCAGCGTAGTAGCGTCTCACCCCGCTTCATTAAATCCTGTTGTTCGCGCAATCATAAGCTCAGATATCAAGCTTGATCCGGCAGCCGAAACAATTAAATTCAACGTTAAACCTCACAAATTCTTTATTTTCAATAAAGAAACTGAAGAACGTATTTATTTCGAGGTGAAGTAATATGGTTGATAATAAGAACTCGTGGAAGGCTTGGCTTTACCTTTCCCCTGCCCTTATTCTTTTGCTTGTATTTACCGTTTGGCCAATATTCAACACATTGCGTATGGCGTTCCTTAACGGTTACGGCAATATGGCAGCCATTGGCGGCGCCACCTTCCAATTTGGTATTGATAACTTCTTAAAGGTAATTGAATATCAAGAATTTTTACAGTGCTTACAAAACACCGCTATTCTTTGTGTGGCAACCGTTCCGATTTCCACCATTTTAGCATTACTCATTGCGGTAGCACTAAATTCTATCAAGCCTTTACAAAAAACCCTTCAAACAATCTTCTTTTTACCCTACGTTACCAACTCTATCGCTATCGGTATGGTATTTGCGGCTATGTTTAACATTGTAGGTTTAAAACAAGGCAGCAACATTGCTGATACTTGGGGTATTGTTAACAACGTTATTCAGTTCTTTGGCGGCGAGCCTATTAACTGGATAAACGCAGGCTCTTCCTATGCGGCAAATATGGCTGTTATGATTATCTACATTGTTTGGAACGCACTGCCCTTTAAAATTTTGATTTTACTCGGTGGTCTTCAAAGCATTAACAAGCAATATTACGACGCTGCTAAGGTTGACGGCACTTCAAAACGCCGTGTGCTTACTAAAATCACTATTCCGCTACTTTCCCCCATGCTCGCTTACGTAATTATCACGGGCTTTATCGGTGGATTTAAGGAATATTCAAGCATTATCGGTATTTTTGGCGATAAGATGGGTCCTGCTGATGACGCAGGCCGACTTAACACAATGGTTGGCTTCGTTTATGACGCCTTGGAAAGAGACCGTCAGGGCCGTGCCAGTGCCGCAGCGCTTATACTATTCTTTATCATTCTCGCAGTAACCTTGATTAACAACCACGTTATCAAGAAGCGCGTTCATTATTAATAAGGAGGGTAGCTTATGTCTAAAAATAATAACGTTATGCAGGCAAGAGATATTCAAAAGCTGTCCTTCGGTCAAAGCGTATTACGTATCTTCTCCAAAACAGGCACATACGTATTCCTACTTATAATGGCGCTTATCGTACTCTTCCCCTTTTATTGGATGATTATTTCATCACTCAAAACATTGGCTGAATACCGCCAAGCTATACCAACCTTTTGGCCACGCCAGTTAATGTTTGGCAACTACGCCGAAGCCTTTACTGCTGCAAATCTCGGTAATCTTTTCTTAAACACACTTTATGTTGGTGTTGTTTCAACCATCATAAGCTTAGTTATTACAGTTCTTACCGCGTTTGCCTTTGCAAGACTTGAATTTAAAGGTAAGGAATCACTCTTCGGTCTTTTACTTGCTACTATGATGATTCCAGGCGAACTTTTCACCATTACAAACTATATCACAATCAACCAATTGGGTTGGATGCACACATTTACAGCCCTTATTGTTCCCTTCTTGGTAAGCGTATTCTACATTTACCTGCTAAGACAAAACTTTATGCAAATTCCTAACGAATTGTACTTAGCCGCTAAGGTTGACGGCACTTCCGACTTGAAATATCTTTGGAAGGTTATGATTCCGTTAGCTCTCCCCACCCTTATTTCTATTACAATCCTTAAAATGATGGGTGCTTGGAACTCTTACATTTGGCCAAAGCTTGTTGCAAACGACGATGCTCACCAAATGATTACAAACGGTTTGCGTAACGCATTTACCGATACCTCGGGTCAGGCAAACTACCCTGTTCAAATGGCGGCGGTTGCTATTGTTTCGGCTCCGTTGTTTATGGTATTCTTGTGCTTGCGTAAATACATTATGTCGGGCGTAAGCCGCGGCGGTATTAAAGGTTAATAGACCATCGTGTCCGTTATACATTAAAAAACAGAAAGGAAGAAATTGCTATGCTTAAAAAAATCGTAGCCGTTTTGCTCACTCTCGTTATGGTTATTGGTATGTTCACCTTAACCGGTTGTCAGCAAAACAATTCTCAAAACGCTTTTGTAGTACCCGAAGAAGGCTTCAACCCCGACGAATTAGTTGAAATCACCTTTACACACACCATGGGTGCTAAACTTCAAGAGGTTCTTAACACCTATATTGAAGAATTCAACAAAATTTATCCCAACATCAAAATCACACACCAATCAGCAGGTGGTTGGGGCGATATCAACGGCCAAATCAATACCGAAATCGCCGGTGGTACACAACCCAACATCGCATACTGCTATCCCGACCACGTTGCTATGTACAACATCGCAAAATCTGTTGTTACACTTGACAACCTTATCAATAGCGAAGTTGCTATCAAGGGCACAAACGAAGTTTTAGGTCTTACTAAGTCGGATCGTAGCCATGTCGT
>JAZRBQ010000082.1:0-11394 GCA_045635145.1 Acutalibacteraceae bacterium
GGGTAAGAACCTACAAGACTGTTGACGGTAAGAAATATTATTCCGACTGGTCAAAATCAGTTAAGAAGAAAACTAAATAGAACACAAAAACTCCCGTGAAGAACACGGGAGTTTTTTTATGTAAAATTATTTAATTGTTTATTTTCGCGAGTTTTAAAACTCTTACTGCTGCGGGGGAAAGAATTAAGTTTGTGCCAAGTTCAACAAGGAAGTTGATACCGGCTAAGCCTATAAACATATAAGCGGCGGCGTTATTAAAGCCTGCTGCAGCACCCCAAGCCTTAATGGTTTCAAAGAAAAATACTCTACAGCCGATTAAAAAGACGCCTGTGTTAACGATAGGGCTTACAATTGCGGCTGTCATTACTGCTAAGTATTGATTGCGCTTTTCGAGTGCTTTATAGGTAAGACCTGCGGCTAAGCCACACAATGTACCTTTGAGCAATACTGTAACGATTGTGCCGAAGAAATCTACCGCTAAAAATGGAGCGGCATCGCCTGTTGCTAATACTGCCACACCGAATATAAAACCGAGCCAAGCACCCATTTTATATCCGCAGGTTGCGGCGCCTACAATAATCGGCAAAAGCACAAATGTTACCGAAAATGCACTAAAGCGCATAAACATACTCAAGTATTGCAAAACGAATACCAAAGCAGTAAATACTGCGCCGAGGACTAGCGTCCTAGTTTGTTGTTTTCTGTTTGACATAAAAATTACCTCCGATACTGCCCATAAAGGTGCAGTTCATAATATTTGTAATCCGCTATAGCGGTAATTACTAATGGTTCTTTTCATAAATAGCGCGAAGACCGTCTAAAAGCAGATTTTCGCTATAAATAATATTGGTTTTGCAGTGGGCGATTATATCGCGTGAAAGACCACCTGTGGCAATAACCGTCGGTTTTTCGCCAAGTTCTTTTGTGATTTGTTCCAAAAGTCCGTCGAGCATGGCAGCGGTGCCGTAAACAAGTCCCGACTGCATGGATTCGGTAGTGTTTGTGCCGATAACCGATTTTGGTGCTTCAATGGGAATGGATGAAAGCAAAGCGGTATTTTCGGTTAATGCTTTTAGTGTAAGGCGAACACCTGCAGAAATCACACCGCCTAAAAATGAGCCGTCACGGTCAAGCACGCTTATGGTGGATGCCGTGCCCATATCAATTATTACACAGGGCATTTTATAGGAATCTATAGCGCCAACAGCGCCTGCAACTAGGTCGGCACCGAGTTGTGCAGGATTGTCAATTTTTATATTAAGACCTGTCTTAACACCGGGGCCTAACATTAAGGGTACTATACCGCAAAGTTTTGAAATGGCATTACTTACACTTTTTGCAACCGAAGGCACAACCGAAGATATTATACAATCTTCAATTCGTTCGGATTGAATGTTGTAAAGTGATAGAACGTGCTTCATTTCAATTGCGTATTGGTCGTCGGTCTTGCGGGTGTCGGTTGCAAGACGAGCGGTAAAAGTTAAATAATTGGAATTGTATGCGCCCAAAGTAATGTTTGTGTTGCCAATATCAATAGTAAGTAACATACAATCAGTCCTTTCTAAACATATTATACATTATATTTGTAAAAAAGCAATAATTTTGTTGACAAACAGGGCTTTAATTGGTATAATGATGTTTGCTAAATGGGGCGGTATGGCCCTTTAGTTCCTTGTTCCGTCGGATTGGCGGGACCAATAGTCCAAAAGGAGGTGCAAGTAAATGACCGCAAAGTATGAGGCAGCAATGATTTTCACTGTAGCAAACGGTGAAGAAACCACACAGAGCTTAAAAGAAAAGTTCAACGACCTTATTGCTAAGAACGGTACCATTGAAAACGTTGATGATTGGGGTAAGCGCCGCTTGGCATACCTTATCGACGACGAAGCAGAAGGTTACTACGTTTTCTTCAATTTCGAAAGCGAACCTACCTTCCCCGCAGAATTAGAGCGTATTGCAAAAATTACTGACGGCGTACTTCGTTTAATGGTTATCAAAAAGTAAGGAGAAACAGTAATGTTCAATTTAGTTGTGTTAACAGGTCGCTTAACAGCCGACCCCGAACTTAAAACCACTGCAAACGGCATTCCCGTTACTACGTTCTCAATTGCTGTTGACCGTAGATACCGTTCCGGTGAGGAACGTCAAACCGATTTTATAAATATTGTTGCTTGGCGTCAATCGGCTGAGTTTATTACAAAATATTTTAAAAAAGGTAATTTAATCGGTATCGAAGGCTCTATTCAAACCAGAAGATACCAAGATAAGAACGGCAACAACCGCACAGCATTCGAAGTTGTTGCAAGCAACGTTCAATTCGTTGAATCTAAGAGAGATTCATCTAATGTAGGTTCTGAACCGGCATCCTTCAGCAATGCTGATGTTAATGATTTTGCCGATTTAGGCGAAGCATCTGATGATGATTTACCGTTCTAATAGAACATAAATTTTAATGTTAGGAGGCTTTACAAATGGAAGAAAGAAATGAAAGACCCATGCACAGAAAGCCGCGCCGTAAGGTTTGCCACTTCTGTGTTGACCGTGTAGAAGCCATTGATTATAAGGATGTAGCTCGTCTTCGCAAGTACATTTCTGAACGCGCTAAGATTTTACCCCGCCGTGCAACAGGTACCTGCGCTGCTCACCAACGTGAATTGACAACCGCTATCAAGCGCGCTCGTCAAATCGCATTACTCCCTTATGTTAATGACTAATAATTAACTTTAACGAGGTGTACTTCGGTACATCTCGTTTTTTTATAGCAAAACCGAAAGATAGATAAACAATGTAGTTTGTAGTGATAACTATTTCTTATTAAAATAACCAACATATAGCAAATCAAACTATTTTTACTCTAAAAAGCAAATTTTTTGTAAAAAAATATAAAATTTACCTAACCAACCTTAACTTACGCCGACTATATAAGCGTAACAATCATGATTGAAGCAAAGGTGCAAAATGAAAACAAACGAAATATTAAAACTTATCGGCGATAAGGAGTTCCTCGATAAAATCTATCAATTCTCATACCGAAGATGTAATACTTCAAATGAAGCGGAAGATTTATGCTCTGACATAATTCTTGCCGTAATATCTGCCGTACATAATCAGGAAAATATAGAAAACTTCTATGCTTTTGTTTGGACGGTTGCGCATAGAGCCTATGCCGATTATTGCAAAAAGCGAAATCAAATACGGCAAGTACTGAGTTTCGAAAATACCGAATTTTCAGTACAACCTTCAAAAAATGAAATTGATGATTTTATTGAAGAAACTTCGGAAAAGGAACAAGTAAAGAAAATTTTTGAAGAGATTTCCTTTTTATCGAAAGCATATCGAGATGTTATGGTTATGTATTATGTTGATGGAATTAAGGTTAAAGATATAGCTTTAAAACACGGCATAAATGAAACCACGGTAAAACAACGTTTGTTTTTTGCTCGAAATATGGTTAAAAAAGAGGTTGAAAATATGTCTGAAAGAAATTTATCGTTGAAACCAATTAATTTAGCGATGCTTGGAACAGGTAATCCTGTAGGTAACGATCCTAGAACTAAGTTAGATAGTGTGCTATCAAAAAATTTGATTTATTTATGCAAGAATAAAGCTAAGTCGGCTAAAGAATTGTCCGAAGAGCTTTGTGTGCCTATGCCGTATATTGAAGATGAACTTGAAATACAGTGCCGTGGCGAAAACGGAACCTATGGCACCTTGCGTAAACTTGAAAATGGAAAGTATATAACAAATGTTTTGATTGTGGATTACAGCGAATATGAAGAAGCAAGTAAGATTTATGAAAAGTATTTGGAAAAATATATACCAATTTTAAAAGAAAATTTTGAAAAGCAAAAGAAAAATATTTTGGATTTTCCTTATTTGACACAGCAAACGGATGCTACGTTTGTTATGTGGAGTTTGATTTTAAGAACTATATGGTATTTGCAAGCTAAAGTTGCGGCAAGTATAAAAAATAATTACTTTAAACTTGTTGAGCCTGCAAAGCGCGATTTTACTTCTGTAATGATTGCATTTACAGATGATATGAATCCTCGTTTTGATTTTTATGGCTGTGATGGTACTTATAATAGCTCTATACTAAATTATAAGGGTGTATTCTTCTCAAATATATGGTGCCAGAAAAGAAAAACTTTTCGATTGTGGTTGTAATATTACAAGCAATGATATGCTATTGTTTTTGACAAAAGCATTAGAAGGAAATTTAAGCGTTGATAAGCTTAATGCTACTGAAAAAGAGATAGCAGCAAAACTTATAGAAAGCGCTTATGTTAAAAAATGTGGAGAATTGCTTTGTCTTCGAATGATTGCTTATGATAGAAAATTTGAAAAAGATTTTTTTGATTTGTCTTTTGCCCTTAACCAAAACACCGAATCAATTATAGAAGAAATTGCAAAAGAATTATCCGAATTTATGAAAAAGAAAATACCTGAGCATTTAATAAATGAATATGAATACTATATTTCTTTGGTTGCGGGTGTTAGATTTTTGCATGAAACTATAGAAGCTTGCATTAAGGAAGGCTTGCTTTGCGAACCAAAAAGCAAAAACGGGCCGGAAGGTGTTATAATGGCGATTGAAAAATACGCTTAATTGTGGTTTTGTAGAATAATATCAACAAACAGTTTATTGATTTTTTTGCGGGTCTTGTGGTATTCTTTTTTAAAACGGATAAGAAGTTGAAGAATAGATAAAAAATACTGCAAATTAGATAAACAATTCCACTTGTGGTGTGGGTGGTATAGTTGTATAATTAAAGCGTATTCAATCTTTGGCATTATTTTGGAGGACTAGATGTTTAGAAAAAAAGAAAAACAAAAGAAGGAGAAATTAAGCTTTAAAAAGACGCTGTCGAATAACCTCTTCGCGCTGAAAGCAATTTGGCAAGGCTCGCCGAGTTATTTGATAATCTATTTAGGCTCATCATTTGTTTACGGTATATTGGGCTTTTTGACCAACACGTACCTATTGCGCAAAATCGTAAACGAAATGTCAAACGGTGGTAGCATTGACAGCATTATCAACTATACAATCGCTTTATCGATAGTTTGTCTTATAAGCTATACAGCACTGCATTGGTATTGGAACGTGGGTTCGGTGCCTGCAGTTCGCAGAATTGGTGCGAATATTGAAAGAAAGCTGTTCAGACAAGCGGCTAGGGTAGAACTTGCTTGCTACGAAACACCGTCTTTTTACGATAAATACGTTCGCGCTATGGATGAAGCCTATAACCGTATGATAAGCGTTATGAATTCACTCGACCGCCTTATTCATAAACTGATTTCGCTCGGTGCTAACTCGCTGTTACTGTTTATTATTGACCCGTGGTTGATACTTTTTGGGCTTTTCCCGTTGGTGTTAGGCTATTTTAGAAGACTTGAAAACGTAGCAAAGCACGATTTTGAGGTTGAATTAAAGCCTATTAACCGCCGTAAAGAATATATTAAGCGTACCTTTTATTTGGGTGAATACGCTAAAGAAATGCGTATTGGCGGTATGTATTCACAGTTGCTTTTAGATTTAAAAGATACATTTAAACAATTTAAGGTAATACTCAAAAAATACGGTTTTAAGCGTATGATTTATATGTACATAAGAACAACGGGGCTTGAAATTGTTACAATTCTGGGCGCTACGCTTTATGCGGTTTGGAGTACGATGTGCCGCGGTACTATGCAGGTTGGCGACTGTATTGTGGTTTTAAGTTCAATCGGTACGATTTCGTATATGCTGAGTGACCTTATGCAAAATCTTGCCGAATTTGGCGAGCACGCGCTATTCTTGGACGATGTGCGCTTTTTCTTAGATTACGAGCCTAAAATAGTTGACGGCAACAAGGCTTTACCCGAAAAATCGGGCGATTTGGTGGTAAAGGACTTATGCTTTAAATACGAAGGCTGTGAAAATGATATACTTAAAAATATTAACTTCACTTGGAAACAAGGTGAGCGAATTGCTCTTGTTGGTAGCAACGGCTCGGGCAAGACTACGTTAGTTAAGCTGTTGCTTCGTCTTTACGATGCAACAAGCGGCGAAATTTGCCTTAACGGAGACAACATTAAGGAATTTAAGGTTGATGATTACCGTGAGCAGTATAGCACCGTTTTCCAAGATTTCAAGGTCTTTTCACTTAATATTAAGGAAAACGTACTACTTAGAAAAACCGAAAGCGGCGATGATGAATTAGTATCTTCGGCGCTTAAGGAAAGTGGCGTTTATGACAAGGTTTCAACAATTGATAACGGCCTTGATGCTATATTAACCCGCGAGTTTGACGATAAAGGTGTTAATTTATCGGTTGGCGAACAGCAAAAGCTGTCGCTTGCACGTGTATTTGCCACCGATACACCATTTGTTATTCTTGACGAGCCTTCAAGCGCGTTAGACCCCATTGCCGAGTACGAAATGTTTGAAAATATGATGCGCGCCACAAAGGGTAGAAGCGTTATCTTCATTTCGCATAGACTTTCTTCGGCGGTTTTGGCGGATAAGGTGCTACTTATGGATGGCGGCGAGATTGTTGAGTGCGGCACTCACGCCGAACTTATGCAAAAAGGCGGCAAATATGCCGCTATGTTCCACCGACAAGCCGAAAACTATTTAGGAAGCGAGGTGGACGGTAATGAGTAAAAAACCAAAGCAAAAATTTTCTTCTATTGTAAAAAATAACCTATATATGCTCGGCATAATTGCCCGTTATATACCCGCTTACTTTGTTTTGCGAATGCTACACGGTGTTTTTTACGGTTTGATGGATTTTGCATCTACATATTTTAGTTACCGCCTACTTAACGAGGTAAGTGACGGTGGAAGCTTTGTAAGCGCGGCGCTTATTATTGGTGCAATGGCCTTGTTTAAGCTGGTTTTCTATCTGTTTGATATTTGGTTCCGTGAGCTTCACGACCCAAACCAAAAGCAAAAGCTACATCTTAAAATGCACAAGGCATTGTTTGAAAAATCCTTAACCCTTGACCTTGCTTGCTTTGACGACCCCGAATTTTACGATGATTTTGTGTGGGCTATGAATGAGTCTGATACAAGGGCTATGGAGGTTATGGGCAGCGTTTCAATGCTTGTGCACAACCTTATTGCATCGGTTTCGATTTTGTCATTGTTGTTTACTATCGACCCGATTGTTGCGGTAATGCTCTTTGCTTCGTCAGCTTTAACCCTTATTTGTAATATTATGGGTAATAAAACAGAGTTTGAATTCCAAAAAGAATTCAAACCCTTAGACCGTAAAAAAGCCTATATAAACCGTGTTTATCATTTAGCTGATTATTCGAAAGAAATTCGCATAAGCCACGCCGACGACCTTTTGATGAACGAGTATGACGAAAACACTAAGAAAATCATCGATGTTGACCTAAAGTACGGCAAAAAGTTCTTCCTTTACTATGGTCTTGGATGGAATACCTTAGGTCAGTTAGCCTTTTTTATAGTACTTATTTATATGGTATTCGGTCTAAAAAACGGCACGGTTGACGTTGGTTCTTTTGCGGCAACCACCAGTGTTGTTTGGCGCATTCGTTGGAAGCTTATAAGTCTTGCAGAAATTCTTTCAAAATTTGTGGGACATTCGCTCTTTATTGAAAAATACCGCGAATTTTTGACGTTTGTGCCAGAAATTAAAGATGGCGAAACTGACCTACCCAAGTTTAAAAGTTTGGAATTTAAGGACGTAAGCTTTAGCTATGATTTTGCATCTCACCCGAAGTATAAATTTCACGATAAAGATTACGAACCACCCAAAACCGACAGCGGTAAATATGTGCTTAAAAATGTTAATTTAAAGCTTAAAGCAGGGGAGAAGATAGCTATTGTTGGCTATAACGGTGCAGGCAAAACCACCCTTATTAAGCTTATGATGCGCCTTTATGATGCTACAAAGGGCGAAATTCTTTACAACGGTAAAAATGTTAAGGATTACGAGCCTAAAACCTATCGCCAAAAAATAGGTACGGTTTTCCAAGATTATAAAATTTTTGCCGCAACCGTGGCGCAAAACGTTAAAAACGGTATTTATGATGAAAGTGCCGATAAAGAAACTGTACTTTCGGCTTTAGACAGTGCCGATTTTACCGATAGATTAGCAACCCTTGAAAGTGGCATAGATACCCATTTAACCCGCGAATTTAACGATGAAGGTATTAATCTTTCGGGCGGCGAAGCGCAAAAGGTGGCGATTGCCCGTGTATTTGCCAAGGATTTTCCGATTGTGATTATGGATGAGCCTTCAAGCGCGCTTGACCCAATGGCTGAATATAATCTTAACCAATCTATACTTAACAATACTAAAGATAAGACGGTTATTTTTATATCCCACAGGCTTTCAACGACACGTATTGCGGATAAAATATATATGTTCTCGGGTGGCGAGCTTATTGAAGAGGGCTCTCACGAAGAACTTTTAGCACGAAACGGCAAATACGCCGAAATGTTCCGTCTGCAATCCGAAAAATATAAGGAAGATTATAAATAGTATATTTTGTTTTCATAAACTTCTTTCATAAAAACCGCCAGGGTAAATTGCCTTGGCGGTTTTTATTGCAAAAAGAAAACCCTGTCAGGTTAGCCTGACAGGGTTTAGCGTTAGATTTTATTGTTTGCCGTAAAGTTCAACCAATTTTTCAAGGTGAGCACGACGAGCCTTTGCAGCTTCACTTGCCTGTTCGAAGAGGGCTTCAGCACGATCGGGGAAGGAACGTGTGAGTGAAGAGTAACGAGCTTCATTAAGGATGAATTCCTTATAATCAGCAGTAGCTGGTTTGCTGTCAAGTGAGAATGGGTTCTTACCTTCAGCCTTGAGAGCTGGGTTGTAACGGAAGAGATCCCAATATGCTGCGTCAACAGCCTTCTTCATTTCTGCCTGACAGTTAACCATACCACCCTTAATTGAGTGCATTTCGCAAGGTGAGTAGCAGATAATGATTGAAGGACCATTGTAAGCTTCAGCTTCCTTAATAGCCTTAAGGGTTTGGTTAGGATCAGCACCCATAGCAACTTGTGCTACATATACATAACCGTAGGACATAGCGATTTCAGCAAGACTCTTCTTGTTGATTGCTTTACCTGCAGCTGCGAATTGAGCAACCTGACCAATGTTAGAAGCCTTAGAAGCTTGTCCGCCTGTGTTGGAGTAAACTTCGGTATCGAATACCATGATGTTTACATTGTCGCCGGTAGCAAGAACGTGGTCAACACCGCCGAAGCCGATGTCGTATGCCCAACCGTCACCACCGAAGATCCAGATGGACTTCTTAGCGAGGTATTCTTTCTTTTCGAGGATAGCGGGAGCTGTGGGGCAACCTGCAGCAGCAGCTTTTTCGATTTCAGCAATAAGAGCGTCAGCAGCAGCAGCGTTCTTGTTGGTGTCATCAGCGGTTGCAAAGAATGCATCAGCAGCAGCCTTGAATTCGCTAGAAGCCTTGTCAGAATCAGCCATTTCCTTGATTTGAGCCATTAAGCCATCGCGGATAGCCTTTTGACCGAGGTACATACCGTAGCCGTGTTCAGCGTTGTCTTCGAAGAGTGAGTTAGCCCAAGCAGGACCTTGACCCTTAGCGTTTACAGTGTAAGGTGATGTAGCAGCAGGACCACCCCAGATTGAAGAACAACCGGTAGCGTTAGAGATGTACATCTTGTCACCGAAGAGCTGTGTAACGATACGAGCATAAGCGGTTTCAGCACAACCAGCGCAAGAGCCTGAGAATTCGAGTAAAGGCTTCTTGTATTGTGAAGTGATGAGGTTAGCATCGCTTGCAAGACCTTCTTTTTCGGTTACGTTAGCTACGCAGTAATCAAATACTTCTTGTTCTTTAAGTTGTGATTCTTGAGAAACCATCTTGAGTGAGTTTGTGGGACATTCGCCAATACAAACGCCGCAACCCATACAGTCAAGCGGAGAAACGGTGAGAGTGTAAGAGTAGCCCTTGTTGGTAGCCAATTTTTCCTTAACAGCAAACTTGGTTTGTGCAGGAGCAGCAGCCTTTTCTTCAGCATCGAGAGCGAAAGGACGGATAGTAGCGTGAGGACATACAAATACGCACTTGTTACAACCAATACAGGTTTCGTTGTTCCATTCGGGAACCATAACAGCAACGCCGCGTTTTTCGAAAGCAGAAGCGCCTTGTTCGAATGAACCGTCAGCGTGATCCATAAATGCAGAAACGGGGAGAGAGTCACCGTTCATAAGACCAACCGGCTTCATGATGCCGTCAACCATCTTAACGAGCTTGGAAGCATCGGTGTTGTCAGCAACAACTGCTTCGTCAACAGCGTTAGCCCAGTCAGCAGGAACGTCAATCTTAACGTAAGCGGTAGCGCCTGCGTCGATTGCCTTTTCGTTCATTTCAACGATTTCTTTACCCTTCTTCATGAACTTCTGAGCTTTTTCTTTCATGTAGCTGATTGCATCTTCAGCAGGAAGAACCTTAGAAAGTGAGAAGAAAGCAGATTGTAATACGGTGTTGGTACGCTTGCCAAGACCAATTTGAGCTGCTAAGTCAATAGCGTTAACGGTGTAAAGTTGAATGTTGTTCTTAGCAATGTAGCGCTTAGCTTCAGCAGGCATATGCTTATCTAATTCAGCAGCATCCCACTGGCAGTTGATAAGGAATACACCACCGGGTTTAACGTCGTTAACCATCTTGTAACCCTTGATTACGTAAGAGGGGTTGTGACAAGCAACGAAGTCAGCCTTGTTGATGTAGTAAGGACTCTTGATGGGCTTATCGCCAAAACGTAAGTGGGAAATGGTGATACCGCCGGTCTTCTTAGAGTCGTATTGGAAGTATGCTTGTACATACTTATCAGTGTGGTCACCGATAATCTTGATAGAGTCTTTGTTAGCGCCAACAGTACCGTCACCGCCGAGACCCCAGAACTTACATTCGATTGTACCTTCAGCAGCAGTGTTGGGAGCTTCTTCTTCATCGAGTGAAAGGCCTGTTACGTCGTCGTTGATACCGAGAGTAAACTGAGCCTTAGGAGCATCCTTAGAAAGTTCGTTGAAGATAGCGAAAATGCTTGAAGGAGGAGTATCCTTAGAACCAAGACCGTAACGACCACCGGTAACGGTGTCAATCTTGCGGCCGGTAGCAGCTAAAGCAGCTACAACGTCTAAGAATAAGGGTTCACCAAGTGAGCCGGGTTCCTTAGTTCTGTCAAGAACAGCAATCTTCTTAACAGTTTCGGGGATAGCTTCTACTAACTTTTCAGCTGAGAAAGGACGATAGAGGCGAACCTTTACAAGACCAACCTTTTCGCCAGCGGCTACCATGTAATCGATAACTTCTTCAGCTACGTCACAGATAGAGCCCATTGCGATGATAATCTTTTCAGCATCAGCAGCACCGTAGTAGTTGAACAACTTGTAA